>CAZOPG010000244.1:0-3725 GCA_964581585.1 uncultured Planctomycetaceae bacterium
TGAGGTGTTATGGAGCGGATAAAAATGTTGCGCTTCAGATTAAATTTTGGGCAATAAAAGAACTTTTAATTTCAACCTGCTCTGGCATACCCCCCAAAGCAGGAAGCACAAGTAGTAGAAGGAGAGAAGGAGTCAAATTTATGTTTGCGTTTGTTTTTTCTTCCTTTTCTCTAATCCACTTAAAACATAACAAACAAATCCGTCGATGCCAACTCAAGGTTCAGTTTTTTTATTTATTTTTAAGTTCCAAAAAGAACATTTAATTTCGACCTGCCCTGGCATATCCCCCCAAGGCAGGAAGCACGAGTAGTAAGGAAGAGAGAAGAAGTTATCTTTTTTCCTGTCCTTCGCTAAAAGTATACAAACTAAATTCAGCATGGGCGCAGAAATATCGCTATTTTTTTTATTTTGTCAAATCAGGCTGTTAGCTATCAGATTTGATGTTTTATCAACCCTTGGCTTTTGCGTACCAGTCCGGGTCGGCGGAAAGTTTTTCCATCGCCTCGCTGGTCATCATTTGAAAGGCTGGATGAGTTGTTTCCCAACTGCGTTTGCCAAAATCGCCATCTCGCATTTTTTCTACTTCGGCTGTAACTTCGTCAAAATAACTGCCGTAAATATGCAGTGAATCGCTAATATCAACGTATCTGCCGACTTTAACGGTTTTGTCGATCTTTGCTGATATCTTTTCCGCGATTATTCTCTGCAGGTCGGTAAGTGCGTAAACGTTCATATACCAAGCCTTGTAAAGATCCCTGCTTCGCCAATGAGTATTCATGTTCAGTGAAAGTTCGCCAGTAGCGTCAGAAATGAGTCGGCACCATATCCTTTGGAGGCATGGCGGGTCATCAGTGTCAACATCAGCTGTCGGCATCCACGTTATTGCCTGGGCACGTCGAGTATGTGCAGCTTTTGATAGAGAATCGATAATGTATTGAATCTGGTCGACACAGGTAAAAGGTTTCGGTGAAGCTGGATTGCGAATATCCTGCACCGGAGAGTAAGCAAAAATCCTCTCATGATAAGTGTATGTCCACTTGCCGGCGGCGGGGTCTATCCAGTGATCATGGATGCCATCGATTACCTCCCGACGGTATGATTCCAACTCGGCCGGACCGCCGGGAAAATTCTTATGTATTCTCGGCTCAGCAAACGGGGCGGCAACCGTAATCATAACAGTCGCATCCTTGCTTGGCGGGTCTTCGGGCTTGTCATACTGTGTTTTGATTTCTATGCCATCATCCCACACAGCCAGGACAGCCTTTTCCCAGGCTTCAGGTAAACATTGCGCGTTGATAGTAATAGTGGGAACACCGTTCATGACTACCTCCTTGTAGTAATTCTGTTACAATCCTAATTCTTCGTCGGTTATTTTGAAGCGTTTATGATATCTTTCGGGAATCTGACGCAGAAGCAGTCGCGCTTCGCCAGCATATTTTGTGTCGGGGTAGTCGCGAATAACCTGTCTGCATATTGTTATAGGCTTGCCATAGCTTTTGGCAGCAGTCATTCTGCTTCCTATCCTGATAAACATCCGGGCGTGTTCAAGCAGTTTTTCTGCCTGCGGATTGAACTCATCTTCATCAACCTCTATTGATTGTTTACGGTAAAGAACCGGTTCAGGCTTTTCTGTCTTCTTAGAAAGCTGCCCCAAAATCTCTTGCGGCTCCAGACCACAGGCATTGCCAAGATATCGTATCTGTCCTGTTGGCCTAACGATTGCCAAGGTTGCTTTTTTGAGATCGATAGTGCGAAATTTACGCAAGACTTTATTGGTTGGCTCCGCTGCAATAACCTGGGCACAAAGACAGGGGTTTTTCAAAAGCTCAGCAACGACTTTCTTTTTTTTGTCAAGGTCGTCAAGATTTATGGCAAGAAACTGAGCCTCTGGATTGTCGAAACCTGCAAAGAACAGGTTTGCAAACGCCCTGAATTCAGCCTTATTTGGGTCGTTGGTGTTCCAGAGCAATATGAATAGAGTTTTTTTCGCGCGGTTCAACTGCAGCTTTGAGCCATTTATACAGTTCAAATTCACTCCTACTTTCGGCAGTGAACCAGGCTCGTTGGCCATGGTCATAATACTTTGCAGCGTGGCCTTTACGTCCCCACAGGCAGCCGGTGCCGATGGGTTGTTCGCATCTGTGCCTTGTGCTGACGTCATGGCTGGGCCGGCGAGGGTGAAAATGGAAATTATCACCGCCATTATGGCCATATGGGTATTTTTTGCTGACATTTGCTAACTCCTTAAAACCAAACTGTCGTTTATATGATACCATTTTGAGGACTGCCTGAAAAGACAAAAACCCAAAACTCATTTGACTTTCGATTGTTGTAAGCGTAGCATAGAGTTAGCGTTTTATTTCTAACAGCCGACATGGACGGTTTTGCAGGATTTCAGATATGTTTACAGGTATAATTGAGTCTATTTGCACGGTTAAAGCGGCTAGGCCAACCAAAGGCGGCGCATTGCTGGAGCTTGATTTAGGGCTGCTGGCAGAAGATGCCAAACTCGGCGACAGTATAGCTGTCAACGGAGTCTGCCTGACGATAACAAAATTACTTGCTCAGACCGTTCAGTTCGATGTCAGTGCTGAAACCCTTGAAAAATCCACGTTGGGCTCATTGCGTCCCGGCAACAAAATAAATGCCGAAAGAGCAATGGCCTCAGATGGACGCTTTGGCGGACATATCGTTCAGGGCCACGTCGATGCGACGGCAACTATAAAAACCATCGAAGGCCAGGGGGATTTTTATCAGCTAAAATTTACCGCTGACAACTCCGTCTTGGAATATATTGTCTCAAAAGCTTCGGTGGCGGTAGATGGAATAAGCCTGACCGTATCCAGCGTTGGCCGGGAGAATTTTGCGGTTACTGTCATACCGACCACGTGGGACAAGACGATTCTCCACCTGGCAAAAATCGGAGACAAAGTGAATATTGAAACCGATATTATTGCGAAAATGGTTAAGAAGCAGCTCGAAAAGATGTTGAATTCGAAATCATCTTTGACCGCTGTGAAATTGAAAGAGCTTGGGTTTTGAACAGTAACGGCAACAATTCGGCGAAATCGCTTGTCATCGGGATTACCATGGGAGACCCCCTTGGAATAGGGCCGGAAATTATCGTAAAGGCTCTGGCCGATCCGCTGTTGAGACGGCAGGCGAAGTTCGTCATATTTGGAATGGATGAGCAGCTTTCCTATGCCGCTGATACCGCCGAGATCGACCCGTATTGGGGACGGCATCAGCACGAAAAAATCAGCGGAGATTATCCACATAATGTCGTCGTCGCCGATTATGATGACTATTCTATCCCGGCTCGTTTCGAGAGCCCTACTAAAGGAGCTGGCGAGGCATCGCTGCAGTTTTGTCTCGATGCCATCGGTGCTGCGCAGAATCACATAATCGACGCGATAGTTACAGCACCGATAAACAAAAGCAGTTGGAAAATGGCAGGAGCGCCCTGGCCGGGCCATACCGAAATGCTTGCGGAAAAGTGCAAGTCTCCGCGAAAAGTAATGATGTTCGTAGCTGGGCCATTAAAGCTGGCCTTGGCAACTATCCACGAAGCACTTTTCGATGTTAGAAACAAATTTACTATCGGCTGTGTATTTGAGCCGATTGATCTGCTAAATACGGCGTTGATAGAATACTTTGGAATTAAAAAACCTAAGATCGGTGTGGCTGCGCTGAATCCTCACGCCGGCGAAGACGGACAGTTTGGC
>CAZOPG010000245.1:0-3705 GCA_964581585.1 uncultured Planctomycetaceae bacterium
AACCAATCCCATACCCACTGCAGAAAGCAAAACTTTCGACAAGTTCGAGGACGCCAAAGCCTACATTGCAAGCAGGGATGAGGCGGTAGTGGTAAAAGCTGCCGGTCTGGCAAAGGGTAAGGGCGTTTTTGTTTGTAATGAACCGTCCGATGGAATTTTGGCTGCTGAAAAAATAATGTGTGAAAACGCTTTTGGCTCAGCGGGCAATATAGTTATCGTAGAGGAAAAACTGCTCGGAGAGGAAGCTTCGATTCTGGCTTTTGTGGATGGCAAGAGCATTTATGTTATGGAGACATCGCAGGATCACAAGCCCATCGGTGATGGCGATACCGGCCCAAACACCGGGGGGATGGGCGCCTACAGCCCGGCACCGGTCGTTACTGATAAGCTGATGGATCAGATCACTAAAGAAATCCTCGTCCCAACCATCGATGGAATGAACAGGAATGACACGCCATATAGGGGCATTTTGTATGCAGGCATAATGGTAACCAAAGGCGGGCCGAGAACGCTTGAATTCAACGTCCGTTTCGGCGACCCGGAAACCCAGCCGATCTTGTCAAGGCTCAAAAGCGATTTGCTCGAAGTAATGCTCGCCGTCTGCGATGGTAAACTCGATTCCGTTACATTGGAATGGGATGAAAGGCCGGCTGTCTGTGTCGTAATGGCCTCAGGCGGATACCCCGATGCTTATGAAAAAGGTAAAAAAATTACAGGCCTTGATGAAGCGAACAAAATGGAAGACGTAACGGTTTTTCATGCCGGAACCGCTGAGGAGAACGGCGATATTGTAACTGCTGGCGGAAGAGTGCTCGGCGTAACAGCTTTGGGCGATACCGTTGCAGAAGCAAAGGCTCAGGCGTACAAAGCAGTTGAAAAAATAAATTTCGATGGTGCATATTGTCGCAAAGATATCGCTGACAAAGCCATCGATCAAAATCAATAATCGAGCAAAACTATATTTTCAGGCGTTGCTACAACGTCTTTCCTGTGCGCGCCGAGAATTTCCCTTATCCGGCTGCTGTGTTTGCCCGCGATAGTTTTCAGCTCGGCACTGCTGAAATTAACCACCGCCTTTGCGATATCGTTCAGCATCACCACCGAGTTGACCTCAAAATCGCCAGTGACTGAAATTATTCCGCTCGGCAGCAAACTCTTATTTCTCCTGATAGCTTCGACGGCGCCGTCGTCGAGTTTTACAGTGCCCTTGGCCGCACTATTCAATATCCATCTCGATCGGTTGCTCAGTTTTCTCTTGGGCATGAAAACGGTACCGATTGACTCGCCGGCAATTATTCTTGAAATAACTTTTTTTTCTCTGCCGTTAGCCAGAACAATCCTGCAGCCAGCATTGGATGCAATTTTTGCCGCGGCAATCTTAGACTTCATTCCGCCGACAGAGTGCTTACTACCTTTTTTGCCTGCGTTTTTTTCGATCTCCTCTGTTATTTCATAAACGACACTTATCGGCTGGACATTTTTGAATTTGCGAGGATCTTTTTCGTAAAGAGCATCGATATCGCTGAGCATAATCAGCAGATCAGCATCAATTTTACTCGCCACCAGAGCACTCAAGGTGTCGTTATCTCCAAACGCCGAACCGATCTCATCAGTAGCGACACAGTCATTTTCATTCAGAACCGGCACAACACCAAGCTTCAGCAGCGTTTCAATGGAGTTTTTCAGATTCAGGTACGTTTTACGATGATTCAATATCTCGGCTGTAACAAGAACTTGGGCAGCGTTTATATCATAACGGCCGAGAGCTTTCCTGTATTCGGTCATCAGCAAAGGCTGGCCAACTGCCGCGCAGGCCTGTCGCATTTTAATACCGGAAACCGACCCATCTATGCCCAGCCGACCCGCTCCCATGCCGATCGCGCCGGAGGTAATAATCACAACTTCTCTATCGTCTTTGAGCAGCAAAGAAATTTCCTTTGCGACTCGGCAAATGTATGCACTGTCAACACAACCGTCTTTGCTCAGCGTGTTCGTGCCGATCTTGATTACGATACGTTTGGCTTTTGTAAAATCTCTCATTATATTTCGCAATCTTTGTCAATTTTTTTATGCGTAAACTTTTTAGCTTTCTCACCAGAGTAATCGCCCACGATCTGTCCGCTGCCAATAAGTTTCCACTTATAAATCAGCAAACCCTCAAGCCCCACCGGTCCGCGAGCGTGGATCTTGTTTGTGCTTACCCCGACCTCCGCCCCCAGGCCGAACCGGAAACCGTCACTGAATCGGCTGCTGCAATTCCAGAAAACATCACCAGAATTCACAAGCTTCATAAATTTCGCAGCGGTCTCTTTATTATTTGTAACAATAACATCCGTATGCCCCGAACCGTAGGTGTTGATATGTTCGATCGCCTCACCAATCCCGGAGACAACTTTTATCGACACGATCAAATCAAGGTATTCTGTTTTCCAGTCTTCCTCTGTTGCGTCTTTGACACCGATTATCGAAACAGTTTTCCAGCAGCCTCTAATCTCAACGCCTTGCTCCTCCAGTTTTTCTTTTAGCTTAGGCAAAAATGTTTCAGCCACGGCCGCATCAACCAGCAGGGTCTCAGCGGCGTTACAAACCGCGACATACTGACACTTTGAATCAACGGCAATATTCAGAGCCATATCAAAATCAGCTTCCCCATCGATATAGACATGGCATATGCCGTCAGCGTGACCAAGAACCGCAATGTTGGTATGCTCCATTATATATTTGACGAATTCATTTGACCCGCGGGGTATAATCAGATCGATATAGTCGTCAAGGCCGAGCATGTCATTGACATCCTGTCGAGTCTCAAGCAGTCCAAGCCAGCCAGCCGGAATATCAGACGATTCAGTTGCCTTTGATATTATCTGAGCCAGAACACGATTCGTATTGCTCGCCTCAGAGCCGCCTTTGAGCAGGACAGCATTGCCGCTTTTAAGGCATAACGAGGAGACCTGAACCAGAGCGTCCGGCCGAGATTCAAAAATCACACCGATCACTCCAATTGGACACCTAACTTTATAAAGTTCAAGACCCGCATCAAGTTCTCTGGCCTCAAGCGTTCTGCCGACAGGGTCGTCAAGTTTTATCAAACTCTCAATGCAGGCACAAGCCTCGGAAATCTTCGCTTCATCAAATTTCAAACGTTTCAGCAGAGCTGGCGCAAGACCGTCCTTTTGAGCCTGAGCAATATCTTTTGTGTTAGCCTCAACAATAGCAGAGCAGTTTTCCTTCAACCCTGCCGTAATAGCCGATAAAGCCCGATTCCTGTCATCGGCATCCAAAGCGGCACAGCGAATCGAGGCCCTCTTGGCCAGTTGTGCAAGTTCAACAATATTCATAGAAAAATCCTGATTAACCGCTTATTACAATACAGGCCGTATTTTAGCATTTTCTATTGTACCAGCCAATACTTTTATTCGTGAAAATATTAATTGCATTGGGAGCGAGTTTCTGATACTACCAGACCAAATCATTAAAAGGAAAGTGAGATCATGAGACAACCCCGCGAAATAATGGAAAAACTGATGAATGGCCTCGTACCGCCGCAGAGAATTCCTTACCGTATCACAATCCCGCCGGCATTTTATGAGCGTATGGAGGATGAAGCGGCAGCACCACTATCGCAGGTGTACCATTTTGATTGGGGATACAGAGCCTGTTGCATAAATAATTAGTTCTTTTTACAAGTGAATAATTCCAGCTTTT
>CAZOPG010000246.1:0-3693 GCA_964581585.1 uncultured Planctomycetaceae bacterium
GAGTGCAGCTTTGAGCTACTATGACGGATATAGAAGCCAGCGTCTGCCCGCCAATCTGCTCCAGGCACAAAGAGACTATTTCGGCGCGCACACTTACGAAAGAGTGGACAAACCTCGCGGCGAATTTTTCCATACGAACTGGACCGGCAAAGGAGGAACAACAGCAGCCTCAACTTATATCGCATAACAGGGATATTAAAATGGCAAATGAATTTATGAATGAAGATTTTCTGCTTCAGACAGAAACGGCTAAAACCCTCTATCACAAACATGCTGCGCAGATGCCGATTTATGATTATCATTGCCATTTGCCCGTTCAGCAGATTGCCGACGATGTTCAGTTTGAAAACATTACACAAGTCTGGCTCTACGGCGATCATTATAAATGGCGGGCAATGAGAACTAACGGTGTTGATGAACGCTACTGCACCGGTGATGCGAGCGATTGGGAAAAATTTGCCAAATGGGCAGAAACTGTGCCTTACTGTTTGAGAAATCCGCTCTATCACTGGACGCATCTCGAATTGAAAAGACCTTTCGGCATAACTGGCAGGCTCCTAAACGCCGAGACCGCCGAGGATATTTATAATAAATGTAATGAAATGCTCGCTACGCCGCAGTTCAGTGCTCGGGGAATTATGCGACAGATGAATGTCAAAGCCGTCTGCACTACGGACGACCCTGTTGATGATTTATCGCACCACAAAAAGATCGCCGCTGATGGTTTTGAAATCAAAGTTTTCCCAGCATGGCGGCCGGATAAAGGGATGGCCACCGAAAATATTGCAGCTTTGAATGAATGGATTGACGAATTGGCCGCCGCTGCTGATACGGAAATTAAAGATTACACCACTTATATCGAAGCGATTTGCAAGCGTCACGATTATTTCCACGAAAACGGCTGCCGACTCAGTGATCATGGCATAGAAACTGCCTACGCCGAAGATTATACCGAGAGCGAGATAAAAAAGATTTTCGAGAAGATCAGGAAAGGCAAAGACCTCAATATCGCCAGCCAGCTAAAATTCAAGTCCGCGATGATGGTACAGTTTGCGTTGATGGACGCAGAAAAAGGCTGGGTCCAGCAGCTTCATCTTGGGACGATTCGCAACAACAGCAGCAGAATGAGGCGAACCCTTGGCCCGGATACAGGCTTTGATTCTATCGGCGATTTTGAAATTGCAAAACCACTGTCGAAATTTCTCGACAGGCTTGATACCGACAATAAACTGCCGAAAACAATTCTTTACAATCTCAACCCGCGGGACAATGAACTGATGGCCACAATGATTGGCAACTTCCAGGACGGCTCGATGCCGGGCAAAATGCAGTTTGGTTCCAGCTGGTGGTTCCTTGATCAAAAAGACGGAATGCAAAAGCAGCTTAACGCACTTTCCAATATGGGCCTGCTCAGCCGATTCATCGGAATGCTCACTGATTCTCGCAGTTTTCTTTCATTTCCAAGGCATGAATATTTTCGACGGATTCTATGTAATATACTTGGCAACGATGTTGATAAGGGTTTATTGCCCAACGATCTGAAACTTTTAGGCAAAATGGTCGAGGACATAAGCTACAATAACGCTAAAGCTTATTTCCCAATGAAAATCGATTGAGTTGTTTAATTCCAACAGAGCTGGATTATTGTATAAATAAAGCAAAGTTGTTATTCCCGCGAAGGTAGATCCACAGGTGGAATGTTCTCCCATTTTTTTCTGGAAATGTGGTAGACTTTTATATCTACTGGTTCATCAAACTTTTCCCATTTCTCTTGAACATTCTTCAGAAATACTAATCCGCATTTTTCCATCACTCTTGTTGAGGCTCTATTCACCTTCATTGCAGAACTGGTAACGGTGTCTAAGCTAACATAAGCACTGAAAGCCCAATCTATAATTGCTCTGACCGTCTCCGTCATAAAGCCCTTGTTCCAGTACTCTTCAGCTAATGCATAATCGACCTTGCCAACGCTGCTATTTGGTATTGCGAATTCCACTGCACCGATTACACGAGGATTGTTTTCCAAGCAGATTGCCCACGCAAACGCTCCCGTTGGCTTATCCACCAGGCCGTTCACAAATTCCTGCGTTTCAGCAAGGACGTGTGGCGTTCTGGCCGTCGTATATCGCAGGACATTGGGGTTGCGAACATAGGTAAACACGTTCTTTGTATCATCTCGACAGAATGCTCTCAATCGAAGGCAGTCGGTTTTGATTTCCGGTGTTTGATCCAAAGCTTCAATTTCCCATTTCCTTTAGCCTGCTCTTAGCTTGTTTTTGAATTAATGCGAATATTTTCTGGTCAAGCTTGAGTTTTTTGGCATAAGTTAAAATAATCTTTTTTTCCATTTTATGGAACTTTTTGTCATGGAGGGCAACCAGCAGCAGATCTTCAAGATTTCGTATTATGTCAGACCATCTGGCGGGATACTTGATTTTGAATTTCTGTTCCATTGACCGATCCAATGCCTTTCTTGTTTCGAGGTAGCCTGCTCCGATATCTTTAGCTATTTCCTGAAGAAGATAATCTTCTTCAACTTCGAAATTTTCATCTGCGTATGCCAGGTAGTATATATTTGCTAAATATTGTATTTGTTCTTCTTGTGTCATCATTTCGCTGTTATCCTTATGCTATATTTATTAATCACATTTTCATTGATATTTTTTATCTTCCACGATGCACTTCCTTGGTTTCCAAAATTCTAAACTACTTCTGCCCGGAATACCAAACAAAAAAAACGTTCTTTTTCGGAATAAAACCTCAATTGGTGGATAAAAACCTTGATTTTACAAAGCAGACTTATTAAAAGTGGGGCTCAATATTGAAATTAAGCAAGAATATTGTGAATTTGGATTATGGTAATATTCGATTTAAAAGACAGGCTAAAACTTGCAGGAAAAGCCCTTTTGGCGATGCTTGACAAAGATAATTCTTATCTGCCAACAAGAGGTTATGAGGTTGCTCATGATCTGGGACGTTGGTGGGATACAGTGTTGCGTCTCGAAGGTGCAGTTGGTTTTGAGATACCTAAAGAAATTGAAAATTCCTGTTTTAAAAATCTACAGTTTCTGACGGATAATCCTGAAAAACTTTTGATGATGCGAAATGATTTGGCTGGCTTTGACGGAGTTGCCAGGATCAATCCCCATAATCTTCATGAATCATTAATCGCTTACGCAGCTTTAGTCCGTTATCGTAATAACGACTGGGCAAGAAATGCAGGAATGCAATTGGTCAAAACAATCGACAAAATCTTCCACAAAAACGGCTCTTTAGATTTTAGTAAGACGGCAAGCTGGAGCAAATATCCTTTTACAGAAGACCCTTCTCATACCGAAGCCGAAGTACCGCGTAATGGACGGTTTGATGCTACCGCAACCAGCGGACGCTGTCTGGAAGCTTTAATATGGTTTTGTGAAGTAACCGCCGAACAGATGGTTCTTGATGTTGCTAAACGAATTGCTGATCATCATATTAAAGCTTCGGTGAATGAGGATGGCAGCGTAAAGAAGGAAATTGTTGATGTTGAAAATGTTGGGCATAATCACTCTTATCTTGGTACTTTAAGAGGACTTTTGCTTTATGGCCTGCTTTGCAAAGATAATAAATTTATCGATACAATCGAGGCTACTTACCGCAATGCCGTCCGCTTTAAGATTGTATCGATAAATTTATTATCTTTGCAAAGCAGGC
>CAZOPG010000247.1:0-3692 GCA_964581585.1 uncultured Planctomycetaceae bacterium
CAAAGATGAGTGACCAAACCGCCAAGGGTCTGATTGACTGGTGTTATGCGGCTGTGACGGCGGTAGGTCTTCGCGGTCGGCGAGTGATGATTTTCGGGCACGACTCGATGGGTATGGAGACTGCGATGGCGCATATTATTCCGACACGCAATACGTTTGGGCTGGAAATTACCAGGCTCGATATGAAACTGCTGTCGGATATGCTAAGAAAGGAAGCTTACGACAAAAAAGAGCTTAAAGCACTGCGGAGCTGGATAGACAGGCAGGTTGGAAAACGGCTTGAATTACAAGATGATGCGGACAGCGAACGGTTTAACCAGTCGCTGGCGATGTATTTGATCAATCGTGATTTGATGGCTGAGTTGAACGCTGTCGGTGGCGGTTTTATGAGCCAGTTGGAGTGGGGAAGTGATATGCGAGGATTGCCTTTGCCGGTGGCCGACGTTATGGAGTCGCTTTTCAATAGTACTTTTGACCATAACGGCAGAAAGGCTGCTTTGCCTTATGCTACAGAGGCAGATGTTCAGGGCTTGCTTACAATGCTGTTTATGACTTATCTGTCCGGTGGTAATCCACCGTTGTTTATGGACCTTCGAAAAGTGTGGGAAGCCTGGGAGATCAAGGCTCTTGCCAGCAAGATCAAGGTAAAGACACCCGCCAAGGCTGGTTGGCTGCAAAAGGGATTGATAGATGGCAATAATTCTGGTAGTGCGTCCTTCGATTGGGCGGCTTTACCCGGTGCTTCAGTTAAACAGATTATGAGTGGTGTGAGTATGCCTCTGGCCGATGATGGATACTTCCCGGGCGGCGGGAATTCTGTGACGTTTATGACGCCGAAAGGTATTGAAGGCATCGCGGGCCGAATGGCTTACAGCGCAGCGGTTGATAAATTTAGTATGATCTGGGATGAAGCGAGTACGGTTAATGTTCCTGAAAAGCTTGGCCAGGCAATGTGTGATCTGACGACTCCGACGTGGCCGCATACGTTTGTAATGCCGAAATATGCGAGTATGGTTGAGTATAAACAATATGCCGCGGCGAACCACTTCCATATGACCTGGGATTTGCCGGTAGCAAGATTGCAGCACTGGATGGATTTGACCGGTGTGTTGAACGTAACGCCGTGGGCAGCGAGGCCTGATTTTGTTGAGGGAACCGACAGAGCAAAGCCACTTCTTCATCTGATAAACGGAATGTAAGATAAAAGCGTGATTAAATTATGAGTCAAAAAGCAAAACAGCAGCAATATATCGCCATTGATCTGGGAGCTGAGAGCGGCAGAGTTATGTTAGGGACCATTTCAGATAAGCTTGGGTTGGTTGAAGTGCATCGATTCGGCAATGGACCTGTTGAAGAGAACGGATTGAGATGGGATTTTGATAAGATGTTTGGCGAAATAAAAGCCGGTATCAAAAAAGCAATTGCTCAGGCCGATGGAGAAGTTTTAAGCGTTGGTGTTGACAGTTGGGGTGTGGATTTCGGGCTGATAGGTGATGACGGGCAGTTGATCGAAAAACCATTTCACTATCGAGACGGCCGAACCGATGGTATGATGGAAAAAGCTTTTGAGCTGATGGATAAACGCCAAATTTATGAGAACAGCGGCATACAGTTTATGCAGCTGAATACCATTTTTCAACTTCTCTCGTTGAAGCTGAATCGTAGCGATGTTCTTGCTAAAGCTAAAAAGGCGATAATGACCGCTGATCTTGTTTCGTATTTTCTTTGTGGCAGGGCTTACACAGAGTATTGCCTTGGCAGTACGTCGCAGCTTATGGATATGCGAAGGGGGCGGTGGTCGAATGATATCTTTGAGAAACTTTTTCTGCCAATGGAAATTATGCCCGAACTTGTCGAGTCTGGAACGGTTGTTGGTCAGTTGACCGATGAGATTTGTCAGGAACTTGACTGCGGGCCCATTAATGTTGTTGCAGTTGGTTCGCATGATACGGCTTGTGCGGTTGCCGCTGCCCCGGCTGGAGGGGGCAATTGGGCGTATCTGTCCAGCGGGACATGGAGCCTGATGGGCATTGAAATAGAAAAAGCGATTATCAGCGACGAAAGTTTTGAATATTCGTTTACTAATGAAGGTGGCGTGGAGAATACTATCCGCTTTCTCAAGAATATAATGGGGCTATGGCTGCTGCAGGAATGTAGACGGCAGTGGCAGAGGGACGGCGTTGAGCTTTCTTATGGCCAGATAACCGAAATGGCTAAACAGGCCAGGCCGTTTGCTGGTTTTATTGATTGTGATTATGGCGAGTTTTTTTCACCTGGTGATATGCCCGCTAAGATAAATAAATATCTTGTCCAGACCGGAGGGAAACCTACCGATGATAAGGGCCAGATGGCGAGAATGATTTTTGAAAGTCTGGCGATTAAATATCGTCGCGAGATGAAAGTGATAGAAGAAATTTCCGGCAAAAAAATTAATATTCTGCATATCGTCGGTGGTGGCAGCCGTAACAAGCTTTTGAATCAGTTTGCGGCAAATGCCATCGGCAAAAAAGTTGTTGCCGGCCCGGTTGAAGCGACCGCCAGCGGTAATATCCTGATGCAGGCAATCGCGGCCGGACAGATAAAATCGCTCATCGAGGGACGACGGCTTATTGCTGAGTCTTTCGAGGTTAATGAGTATTCACCCAAAGATACGGAATTATGGGCGGAGCAAAACATTGAGAGTTGATTCTGCCGGGTAGTTTCACGCTGATACAGTTTGGAGAATTCAATGGATTTATCAATCAAAAAACTTGAGGAACAACTTGACAGTTTCGATTTGTCACAACGGAGAGATGCGCTTTGCCAATTATGGTCGAAGGTTACTGCCGGCGAGATTGAATTAGCATTGTGCGGCGATTGGGTGAATCTTCATTGTCATACGTTTTTTTCATATAATGCCTATGGCTATTCGCCGAGCAAGTTTGCCTGGCTTGCAAAAAAAGCCGGGCTGGCAGTTGCTGGGATCGTGGATTTTGATGTGCTTGACGGGCTTGAGGAATTTTACTGGGCTTGTCAGCAGATTGATTTGAAAGCTATTGTGGGAATTGAAAGCCGGGTGTATGTTTCGGAATTTGCTGATAAAGTGATCAGTTCACCGGGTGAGCCGGGCGTTTCCTACCATATGGGCGTCGGTTTTGTCGATGCCAACATTACAGGCTCAGCGGGTGATTTCAAAGCTAGCCTGGGCAAGACTTCGGAGCAGAGGAACCGGGCCTTGATTGCCAAGGTCAATGAATATTTACAGCCTGTTGAACTGGATTATGAGAGGGATGTTGTCTGTCTTACGCCGGGAGGCAATGCTACTGAGCGGCATATATGTCTTGCTTATGCACGCAAGGCAATGGGAGTTTTTGCCGATGCCGAAGAGCTTAAGGATTTTTGGAGAGACAAGCTTGGCAAAGAAATAGGCGACGGTGATCTACCGGAAAGCACAACTTTACAGGGATTGATTCGTGCCAAAACGATGAAGCGCGGCGGAGTTGGTTATGTTCAGCCGGGGGCCGGGTCGTTTCCTTCACTTGAAGATATGAATAAATTTATTCTTGCTGCTGGGGCAATTCCAACGCATACCTGGCTTAATGGCCTTTCTGATGGTGAAAAACAAATCGAAGATTTGCTGGAAATAGGGATGCAAAGCGGTATTGCGGCGATTAACATTATTCCTGACCGAAACTATACCAGTGGGGCGAAAG
>CAZOPG010000248.1:0-3673 GCA_964581585.1 uncultured Planctomycetaceae bacterium
AAACCTTAATTTAAGCAGCGTATCCTCAAGCATCAATGAACCATTTATCCAATTATCCAATTCAAAACTACTGGCCATCACCTATATGACAAACAAACAATACTTTTGGATCTAAGTATAATCGAATTTTTTGCAGAAATCTTCTATGCAAATGAAAAAATAATTGTCTTACAAAAATCATCTTTCAAAATCGGCCTCTGTTGTTACAATGTTGGCACTATGACAAAGACAAGGATTGACTTAACAGGTGAATGGCAGTTCAAGGAATACCCGCAGCAGGCAAGGCGGATGCGCGATCTTGAAGCATCCGATTGGCTTGAGTGTGTGGTTCCATCATCGATCTTTACTAATCTCATCAAGGCTGGTAAAATCGATGAAGTTGAGCTAAAAAGCAATCCTGAGAAATTCGAGTGGATAAGTGAAAAACAATGGATATTCAAAAAAACCTTCGATGCCCCGCAGCAAATCCTTGACAGCAGAAAAACAGAAATTGTTTTCGACGGTCTCGACACAATATCGCACATCTGGCTCAACGGCAAGCTAATCGGCAAAACAAATAATATGTTCATTCCACATCGGTTTGAATTAACGGGCCTGCTTCGAGCGAAGAGCAATCACCTGCTCGTAAAATTCGATTCTGCCCTTGAGTACGGCCGAACTCTTATGAGCCGTTATGGAAAGCTCAGCGAAAATGAAAACTCATATCCATCTCGCGTCTATCTTCGCAAAGCTCAATATCAGTTCGGCTGGGACTGGGCACCTTCTCTGCCTGGTTGCGGAATATGGAGGCCTGTCCATATCGAAAATGCTGACCACGCCAGAATAGAAGACCTCTGCGTCCGAACGATTGATTGCAATGAACGATTTGCCGATGTTCGAATAGCGGTAAAACTCGACAGGATTACCGGCGATGATTTTGTTTGTAAATTGTCTCTGGACGGTAGCGACAAGCAGATTGAGCAGTCTTTGCACTTTAAGGGAAATGACGATTTTAATTCCGCCATCATCCGAATCGAAAACCCGCAGCTATGGTGGCCGCGAGGATATGGAAACCAGCCCTTATATGATATTACCGCACTGTTGTTCTGCGATGACAAACTCATAGACCAGACAGAGCAGAAATTTGGTATTCGGACAGCAAAACTGAACCAAAACAAAGATAAATTCGGCCGATCATTTCAGTTCGAGATCAATGGGCACGGTGTTTATGCCAAAGGTGCCAACTGGGTTCCGATATCGCTTTTTGCCGGTTCAGCAACTGCCACTGATTATGAAAGGCTCGTGAATTTTGCCGCCGATGCTAATATGAATATGCTCCGTCTCTGGGGCGGCGGATATTATGAAGATCCGAAATTTTATGAGCTTTGTGATAAGCTCGGCATAATGGTCTGGCAGGATTTTGCGTTTGCCTGCGCACATTATCCGGATAGAAAATGGTTTCTCAATGAAGTCAAAACCGAAGCTGAGGCCGTTATAAAACGTCTTCGCAATCATTGCTCAATTGTGTTGTGGTGCGGCAATGACAAAAATGATTGGCTCCATAGTATTGGCGAACTTGGGGTGGGCAGAAAGTTTTACGGCAAGGCTATCTATCATAAGCTTTTGCCTGGGGTCGTAGGCGAGTTGGACCCTGGCGCCGATTATATTCCAACAACGCCATTGGGGCCGGAGAAGGATATTAACAATCCGGACACAGGTTCTGTTCATCAGTGGCAGATATGGAGTGGATTGGGCCAGTCTCGCAATTATCAGTGTCCAGCCGACGAGGTGCCTCGCTTTGTTACTGAATTTGGATTTCAGTCTTTGCCATCTGTTGAAACGCTCAAAACTTTTACGCAATCTGAACGGATGCGTCCCAGCGATGCTGCATTGGAAAAGCATAATTATCAAACCGAAGGCAACGCTCGCCTGCATTATTATATCAGCGAGCAGTTTGCAGCAGCCAAAACGCTCGATGATTTTGTGTATATATCGCAATTGACTCAGGCCAGAGCGATGAAATTATACGTCGAACATCTCAGGACGCATAACTTTAGAAACAGCGGGGCGTTGTTTTGGCAGCATAACGATGCATGTCCTGCGATAGCATGCTCGGCTATCGACTACCTGCATCAACCGAAAGCTCTTTATTATTATGCACGTCGATTTTTCGAGCCGATTCTTTTGACTGTCGTACCGAATTTCTGCTTAAAGCGGCCTGTGCTGCAGCCTAAGCTTGAATCAGCTTTTGTTCACGTTATCAATGACACAACCCTGCCGTTGACAGCAAGGGTGATTTGCCGCTTGATGGATTTATCTCTCAATGTGATTGACGAAGTAACCCAGCCTTTGTCTGTCAAACCGTTCAGCAGTTCAAATCCATTCCAACTGCCCAGTGCCTTTATTGAGCCGAAGGAGCCGCAGCAATCCTTTATACACCTTTGCCTTGTCCATGATGATTGTACCGTGGCTTCGAATTCATTTTTCTATCTGCCGGACAAATATCTCACATGGTCGGAACCGAAGATAACAACAGAGATTTTTGCTATCGAGGAAAACAAATGGGAATTGAAATTGACCTCCGATGTTGCGGCCAAAGATGTGCGAATCAGTACGGATTCTCCATCACAGCTTAGCGACAATTTTATTAGCCTTTTGAGCCGGGCCGAGCGAGGCATACAGATATGTACTCCGCAGGAGCAGAAACCACCTCCACAGGTAAAACTACTGTCAGTTAATTGTCTCTTTCAGGATTGACTACCCTTAACGTCTTCCGTCGGGCAGGCCGCCCATCATTCCTGGCATCGGCATACCTTCAGGGCCCATCATTTGGTCTTGTCCTTGTTGACGACCACCATATCCCTTTCTTGTGCCTCGCTGTTGTAGTTTAAGAGCTTCGTCGGTCTGCATTTTTTTGATTTCCTTGAACGAAGCCACCAGAGTTGCCGACCAGTATCGAGACTTAATGACTAAGTACTCAATATTATTACCTTGACGGGTATAAAGCATTTTATAATAATCTTTCGGTCGGAGAACTCCTGCGCCTGACCATTCATTTACCCTGACCGCATCGATGTACACAGCACCGGTGGAATAATCTATTTCTTTCGGGTTGAGCTCAAGATTAGAGGTTTTGCTTTCTTCGATCAATGCATTTGCGACTACTTTGCCAATTATCTCACCCGGCCTAATCTTAAAATCTTCACTGTGCCATTGTCCAAGTTGATATTTTGAAACCTGAACAGTTACACTCTTGTCGATTTCACGAATGTCCGTTGGAAAGATGGCCAGCCTGGATGGTATATTAATTGTTTCAGTTGCATCGGAAAAATCACTCCAGAGAACCACCTTGTTTTGCATGTCTTTTTGCTCCTCAACGAAGCAGTCTTTTCCTGCAACTGGATTGAAAATGCCAATTCGTATCCTGTATCGATACTGCTTGCCGGGTTCAGTTGTGTCGTCGTGAGCCCAAAATACAAGTTCTTCCATTGACGACACATCGTCCTCATCTTCGGTCAGCTTGATCGTCTCGAATTTTTCCTCCTCCGTAGGAGCATCTTCCTTTGTTAATTTCCTGTCTATCGAAGTTCTTGTTCCCTTCGGCCGAGAGACTGTTTCTTTGCGCGTTCGCTCTTGCGGTTGTCTTTGTTGTCCGCCTATTCCAGGCATACCACCGCCGGCAGGGGCTCTGCTT
>CAZOPG010000249.1:0-3667 GCA_964581585.1 uncultured Planctomycetaceae bacterium
CTTTCAGGAAGCAGTGCGTAGCATAATCATTTTGCGACAGTTGCATCATCATTGTGCCGATCGACATCAAAAGTTCTCCGTCCTGCGGGTCAAGCTCCAATTCTCCCAACAGGAATTCAAATGCTTTATTTTGTCGATCATTTTTCAATGCATTTTGTGCCAGACGGTATCGCGGGCCGGCAATGGCCGGGTCTTTGTCCAGTGCGGAATAGAACAGCTGGTTAGCTCTTGCGTCGTTGCCGTTGTTTAGTTCTGTTTCGCCAAGATAATGTAAGGCGGGGGCGAAGTTAGGATCAAGTTCAAGGATTCTGTTGAATTTTTCAATGGCGGCGGGAATTTTGGCATCTTTTAACAGGAAGATTCCAAAATCAAAAAGTACGTCAATGTCGCCGGGATTATTCCTGATCTCGTCCAAAAAACATTGGTGAGCCTTTACGATATTTCCGTCGGCCCAGTACCCCTGCGCGATTCGGTAGTTTATCTGAGGATGGGTCGGTTCCAATTGTGTGGTTTTTTCCCAGCACCAGATGGCTCTTTTGTAGTCCGCCTTGATGAAAAACGAGTTTCCAAGATTGTAGTAGCACAGCGGGCAGTTTTCATTGATCTGTTGAGCCAGATAGAACATCTGCTCGGCCATCTCGTGATCGTTCATTTCTGTGTAGGTGATGATACGGTTGCAGTAGGCCGGCTCGAATTGCGAATCAATTTTTTCTATTTGCTCGAAGATGTTGATTGCCAGGTCGTATTGACATACGCGTGTGTGGTCTATTGCCAGAGAGTTCAGGATTTCAGTATCGTCGGGATTCAATTCAAGTGCGAGCTTGTATTCTTCTATTGCCTCGTCGAACTGTTCAAGTGCATCAAGAGTCAAGGCTTTGTTAAAGTGCCATGTACTACTAGAAGGGTTGATCTCAATCGCTTCGTTTATCGCGGCCAAAGCTTTATTGATTTGACCGCTTTCGTATAACTCAAAGGCTTTTATCGCATTTCTTTCAGCGGCAGACCAGTCGTTGATTATGTCGTCATTATCGTTATCTTCAAAAATCATAGGTTTTCCTCAGAATAATCGCGCACAGTCAAATCAGCGGCACAACAGAACCATCGACAGAAAAGAATTGCCGGTTAGTGTGTTTTCGGTGGCGTGGAACAATTTTTAACAATAAAGAGTTTTTACTGGCAATAGAAGTCCTAACCCTTTATAGTGACGGTGGTTAAACTGGACAGTAATTGAACGGGCCTTCGGTAGTTTGGCGAAAGAGGTAGTTTTTCTGGAAAATTCTGGACAAAGGTCTTATAATGCTGTGCGATTTGTGTTTGTTATCAAAGCAATGTCAATAATGGAGCAATAAGCTATGATTAAAGAAATCAAGGGTAAGCTTTCGGCCGGTGAGGCAAACTATGCGGTAGTTGTCAGTAGATTTAATGAATTTATAACTTCTAAGCTTCTGGGAGGTGCAATAGATGCTTTGCAGCGGCACGGCGCAGGCGACGAACAAATAACCGTGGTCTGGGTCCCCGGAGCGATAGAGATTATAACGGCAGCGAAGAAGTTGGCCGGAACCGGCAAGTACGACGCGGTGATTTGTCTTGGCGCTGTTATTCGAGGCCAGACGAGCCATTATGATTATGTTTGCCAGCAGGTTTCACGCGGCGTAAGCCAGATTAACTATGATACCGGCGTGCCTACCATATTCGGAGTGTTGACCTGCGAAAATATTGAGCAGGCGATTGACAGGGCAGGCAGCAAGGCCGGAAATGCCGGATCAAGCGCAGCCATAAGCGCGATGGAAATGGTTGACGTGCTTGGACAGGTATAAGTGTATTCGTATGGATAAAAGAACGAGAGCCAGAGAACTTGCGTTGCAGGCGATATGCCAGATGGATGTCCAGGGCGAAGATGTGCTTGGTGGAATCGGCAGATTCTTTCGCCAGAACAGTGATAATGAATTGGTACTTGCCCTTGCGGAAGAATGGACCCGCGGAGTATGGGAGCATATTAGCGAATGCGACGAGCTGATCTCCGCCGCGGCCGTGAAGTGGGAGTTGAGCAGGCTTTCACAGGTGGACAGGTGTATTCTGCGTTTGGGTGCGTATCAGTTGAAGTTCTGTCCGGATATGCCGGCCAAAGTTGCAATAAATGAGGCCATCGAACTTGCCAAGAAATTTAGTTCTGAAACGTCGTCGGGTTTTGTTAATGGTGTGCTCGACGCGATACTTAAAAAAGTGGAAAGCTGAAAAGCGAAACTAAAAACTATGCGAACAATTGCTATGCTGAATCAAAAGGGTGGGGTGGGCAAAACAACCTCTGTAGTCAATGTTGCCGCGGCCTTGGCTGCGAGTGGAGCAAAAGTGGTAGTGGTCGATTTTGACCCGCAGGCACATCTGACAATACACCTAGGAACTGAGCCGGATGAGATCCAGGCCGGTACATATAAAGTGCTTACTCAATCCAGCGATTTTGAAGAGGCATTAGTCGAGGTTAGAGAAAATCTATGGCTGCTGGGTGCTAATATTCATCTGGTTGGGGCTGAAAGTGAACTTGTCAGTGTGGTTGGCAGAGAGACGATTTTTCGTGAAGCTATTGTAGAGGCTAAAGAAAAGTTCGACTATATGATAATTGACTGTCCACCATCACTGGGCCTGCTCACCTTGAATGCGCTGGCCGCGGTCGACGAAGTAATTATTCCGCTTCAGCCGCATTTTCTGGCTTTGCAGGGTTTGGGCAAACTGCTCCAGACGGTTTCGCTGGTCAGCAAAAGAATTAACCCATCATTGCGTATCGGCGGCGTGCTCTTGTGTATGTATGATAGCAGGACATCTCTGAGTGAAGAGGTTCGCAATGATATCGAAGGGTTTTTGAAAAGTGCACGCGACACAGATTGTCCCTGGAACGCCGCGGAGATTATACCGGCTTATATTCGCAGGAATATCAAGCTGGCCGAGGCTCCAAGTTATGGCAAAACCATTTTTGAATATGAGCCGAACTGTCATGGCTCAGAAGATTATGCAAAAGTTGCTCAATATTTCCGCAATACTCATATCCAGAAAACTGTGATTGAAGAACAACAAGATACTGAGCAAATACCGCAACCCGCAATAGTTGATACCCCTGAGGATTTCAAAGTTTAGATTACTGTTTATCGCATCAAGGCAGAATGAGATTCAATAATCCGCCAACCACAAGGCTGGAGATGATCATAATCGCGGCAGATTTTATGGTGTCCGCTATACCAAGTTCCTTTATAAGCGTTGAAAATGTAGCCACGCACGGGAAATACATTGCCAATACAACAGATGCTATTACCAGTTGTTTAATCGTTAAGCCCAACGGAATAAGCATTCCCACGGCCACATCTTTACGCAGGAAGCCCACGATCAATGCCCCCACAGCCTCTTGTGGAAGCCCCAGTACCCGGGTAACAAGCGGCGCTGTGATTTTGCCTACGAACTGAATTACTCCAAATGTGTAAAGTAAGTTTACAATCAATACTCCAAGCAGTACAAATGGAACAGCCTCTTTGATGAACCACTTTATTCTCATCCATATCTTCTTTGTCAGACTTCTGAAATACGGGATTCTGTAAGGTGGTATCTCTAAGAATATTTCCGGCGATTCGCCATTGACGGTTTTTTTGAATATGACCCCAAGCACTACCCAGACAACCAG
>CAZOPG010000250.1:0-3630 GCA_964581585.1 uncultured Planctomycetaceae bacterium
AAATCATTGCCCTTAAGGCTTATTTTTACTATCCAATCATTTCTGAAAATCCTCGACATATCCCGCAGTGTAAACTCGCCGGTATCCGGCAATTCTGAAGATTCAAATGGATCCTCAGAAATCATTACATCAGCACCGAGTTGTTCTCTCAAAATTCTGGCTAACCACTGACGCCATTTCCATTTCGGATGATCTTTTGTAAGTTTTGCCGCCGGTATGTCCCAGGACTTGTGCCAGCCCCAGATAGTATCGAACTTTTCGCACCTTAGCCATTTGATCTGATTATTTTTCGCTACTTCAAAGATTCCAATGTCAGCGGTTCTATTTATTTTTATTTGCTGCCAGGCACTGTTGAGTGAATTCAGGGCTTTTTCTGTAGTCCCTGAAAAAACTGCTATATATTTTTTGGGATTGAGGGGATTTGGGTAGATGAAAATTGTACCGAAATCACCCTCATAAACCCTATCGTTTGTTGTCAATTTGCTACCTTTAATTATTACAGGAAGTTCATTGGTGATTTTTGCAAAAGATTTGCTTTCATCAAGGCTGCCTACAAAAACTATATTGTGCGTATTTATAAAATTAGCAGGGAGGTTTGCATCAGCAAAGCATGTTGCTGAATTGGCTAACTGTTTGGCAAGTTTTTCAATTGCCTCGTTTCCTTTCCAGACTATCGTATATTTATCGGTAAATATATCTTTTACAGGGCCATGCAGGGATTGATTTTTTACATAAGTGGCGTTTTTGTACTTTGGACTTTTTCTAACAAATACCGGGCCCGTGACAGAATCGAGATGTTTGTTGTTTTCGATGATATCCACAGGCCTGTTACAGTCAAGCGGAGCTAGCTGGAGATTCAATGTGTATGCGTCGATGTTGTTTGTCTTGACCAGAATGCTTTGTCCCCAGACGATTGCATCTACCGAGGCAATGAAGTTTTCATCTTCTCTGCCGTCAATTTGTACCCAGTAGGCACTTGGGTTGGCAAGTGATTCGATGGTGTACAAAACTCTGTAAGGGCTCAAATTTCTCGTTTCTGTGGGGACTGAACTTCCGCGAACCTGCGTTGTACTCAGGTTGTTACAATACCGGAAATGTTGGCAACCATAATATTGAAAACATTTTGCCGCAAACTCATAATATCCTTTCATTGATGGCCGGTCGTGGTAAAGACCTACAAAAATCAGAGGTAAATTAAGTGAATTACCTGCCAAATGTCTTGAAGCATTTCCTAAAGATGCGCTGCATTCTGCCCATTGGTCGGGATATTTTAATCCAAGGTCAACCGAGGCGATACCGTTGCCGCATTCTCCATTTACATAAATTCTGTCCCTGTCGAGATTGATTTTGTTACAGATGATATCCAAAAAGAATTTGTAATCTTTCCATTCATAACCCAGCGGTACCGGGAAATGCCACCATAGTATAATTATACTGCTCGATTCTTTATAATTATTAGTGGCTCCGGTCCCTCTCGAGTCCGCATATACAAGCATAGGCCATTTTTTTGAATTGTCATAAGTTTCTGGAAGCCGTATTGCAAATGTTGCAACTGAGGCTCCTTCAAATCTTTTTAGCCTGATCTTGTTTAAACCGATAACAAGATCAGGGCAATTACCATCTTCGAAAACTGTCTTTGCTTTTATGGTTTTTGACAAAGCAGATAGCAGGCATTCCGATAAAGCCTGTGATTTGCTGGCGGTCTCCATTAAGTTGTTAAAGTGTGATATAGCAATTGATGAAAAAATAAGCTGTGGGTCAGGTTTGGTTTCTATCTGCTCTTTGTTTTTTTGACACCAGGCGAGGAGGTCTTTTTTCCAATCTGCTGTGACGATTGCATAAAAGCTCGATTTTTTGCTGAGATGATTTTCCTTGTATTTAAGCAGCAGCTTATAATAACCATCTATGATAGTATTTAGGTCAGTTGTAATGCTATTTGGACCAAGGTATACGGTTTGTGGGGGTAAATCTACCCATTGATTTTGCTGCCATCTGGATAAATGAAGTTTGGCCTCTGTTATTTCTTTTGTTTTTTTGATATTTGAAGGCAAGATGATTTTTGACACATTAGGATCAAGAGCGAAATTGATAACATTTTCATCTTTGTTATTTTCTGAATCTGGCATTTTGGCTGAGCAGAATTGCGTTTTCGTTTCGAACTTCTCTGCGATAACTTCCCATGGCAGTTGATATAAATTTCGTTTTGCCGTATAACTTCCAGCTATTAATGTGGGTGTACACAAAAGAAGAACTATGGAAATTGACCTGAATGAGCCCATTTTCATTCTTCCTCCTTTAGATTTTTCAAACCAATTTGTTTCAAATATTTTGAAAACTTATTTGAAAGTATGCATCCGATCATAAACATCAATATTCCAAGAAATCCATGCCATGGGCCTATGGAATATTCCTCAAGTCCATTGAGCCTTAATTGCATTGTTATCAGTATCCTGGCAAAGTTCATTACCAAAGCAGTTCCAACTCCTGCGAAAAGTATAAAGATTGCTGGAAGGAATTTATGTCTGTCTAAAATCGCAAAAAAAGATGACATTATTATAAATCCCAGAAGCGAGCGAATTCCCGAGCACTCAGGCGTAATTCTCATTAGACGGTCTGGATTTGTAAACCAGATCGTAAAACTTTCTCGTTTGAGAAAACAATCCGAGAAACTATGAAACAGTGCCTCCACAAATAGAGAGAAAATCCGTTGAAGGTTAACGGTAAGAAAGTCCATAAAATTCTGTGAAGGGGGCACCATGAGTGTTAAAAACAATAGTGGGGCCAGCAAGGGCTTGCTGGCATCAAAGCCGAAAACAGCAAAGACAGTAACTACCAGATTCAATATGAAAAACAAAGCGGAAAGGCGGATGTAACCATGCAGGGACAATATCAACATTGCACCGATGGATACGGGAAGAATGAAGATCACCGCTTTTATAGGTGTAGGTCTGATGCGGGCCAGTTCGTTCTTTCTTTTAATAAGGATAAGGGCACACATACATGGAACCAACATCAGGCCGTCAAAGTTCCCGTTTGAATTCCATAGGTGCCATAAACTGCTAAATACCGGTATTGCCAGCAAACATATTAGCAGTGATAAGCCAATTAATACGCAGCAAATAGAATAGGTGTTATCCTTGTTTCTGTTCACAGTAGCAGTTGAATAAACAATTTGATTATAGATTTTGCCTACCATAAAAGCCCGCTTATCTAAATTAGTTGTCATAGACTCTTATTATCTTTGACCGGCCATTGCCGTTTTGGAGTTGAGCGGAGTCGATCGGCAATGTGTTGAAAGGCTGCCTGATATTTTTTTGTTTTTTTACAAAAACCCAGCCAGACGGGAAGATTCGACAGGCAAAGATAACTGAAGGACAACAGAAGTGGCTCTTTGGAATTATACTGCCAGAGAAAATTTTAAAGCAGTAAGCAATGTAGTAAAGAAATTATAAAAATTATCTAAGTTTTTACCTTACTTTTACTATTCATTACCCCGGCTTCGCCATTAAATATAAGAGTAAGAATTTTTTCTTCTCAAAAATGTGATTGGTTTTGTGGTATGAAAAAAGCAAATAATTGTAAACGGCGGAGTAAAATTGTACCATCTGGCGGAGCAATTATGTACCACCA
>CAZOPG010000251.1:0-3624 GCA_964581585.1 uncultured Planctomycetaceae bacterium
GTTTTTTAGCTATTATCGAAAGTATATCTCCCGGGCGAACTTTGTAGAATCCGCAGAGAGTATCACCGATAAGTGTGGTTCTGTTAAGCAGCCACAGCTCGGTAAGCTCGGTCATTTTTCTTCTGAGGTTTTCGCGAACAGTCGATTGTAGCGTCATGGCGAAAACATCATTCAGTATACTGCGGGCAGCTATTATTCTTTGTTTGTCAATATTGTCCTGAGCCTGCTGAAGCAGTGAGAGGACTTTGTCGTTGGCTGTCGAGTTCGTATCAATTAGCATGTTGTTGTGTTCTGTGGTTAAAGGTGTTTTTTTAGCAGGCTCCGGCTCTGGCAGAGGTTCGGGTTCCTGCTGTACTGGCAAAGTTTCAAAAGTGATCGGCTCGACGCGTTTGTCTTCATTGTTGCATGGGCCAAGCAGTAGTATGACTGCTATAATAATGATAATGGCAGTTATGCTGTAATATAATATTTTCTGTTTCCTGACAGTACTGGTTCTGTAATTAGGCTTGAAGATAGCCATATTAATCTCCGTGTTAGTTTTTATTAAAGTAAATAACCTCTTTATCCGTAATTAGCATGTCCACCGGCTGATCATGTTCCGAGGTGGGGATTGATTCTACAATCTGTTCATCAAAAGCGAAGCCGCATTTTATAGCTCTAAGTGTTTTGTGCTCAAAAAATCTGTCGTAATACGACCCTCCTCTTCCGAGCCTGTTGCCTGTTCTGTCGAATGCTAATCCCGGGGTAATGATCAAGTCGATATCTTCGAATGGTACCGGCAGTCCGTTGACAGGGTTCCGCAGTCCGCTTGGTTCGGTTGACAGGCCGGTATCAAGGGAATTGATCTGGACCGGTATCATGTGCCTCTGCTGCCAGGAAACCTTTGGTACCGCGATGGTTTTTCTGTGCTGCCATGCATAGAGGATGGACTGGGCAGTATCGAGCTCATGGGGCAGAGTGAGATAGGCCATTATAATCGAGGCTTTTTGGAATTCAGGTGTTTCTATAAGATTATGACTGGCTGCTTTGCTTTTCTCGCATCTTTGCTGGTCCGTCATATTTCGCATTAGATATCGAGTTTGCTTTCTCATGTTGACTTTGTCCATAAATTATCCTTCCACTGGATTTCACTCTATATTGCCCCCTTGTACCAAAACCTGAAGCTTTTGTAAATAATCCTTCAGTTTTTTTTCTTTTCCGATGTCCTTTGGGGCGTAATAATTCTTTTTCTGGCCGAGATATTCCTGCACAACGAATCCGGCTGGATAGTTATGGGGGTATTTATATCCAGTACCAAAGCCCATTTTCTTAGCGGCCTGGTAGTGGGAGTCTTTCAGATGCTTTGGAACCGGAATTGTTGTTCCGGAGTTGACGTCAGCTATTGCACTGGAAATAGCTGATGCTGAGGCATTAGATTTTGGTGCGCAGGCGATGTATATAGCTGCCTGGGCCAGGGGTAGTTGGGCTTCCGGAAATCCGACGAATTCGGCAATCTGCACTGCCGCGGCGGCCAGAACAGTGGCCATGGGTTCGGCATTTCCGACATCCTCGGCGGCGCAAATAGCGATTCTGCGGGCAATGAATCTTGGGTCTTCACCGCCGGCTATCAGACGTGCCAGCCAATAGATAGTTGCGTCCGGGTCTGAACCTCTCATGCTCTTTTGTAGAGCACTGGCAAGGTCATAATGCGTATCCCCTGTGCCGTCATAGCGGATAGCCTTTTGCTGGATTGACTCTTTAGCCGTTTTGAGGTCGAATCTGATGTTTTTGCTTTGATTTTGTGATAATATGCCGACCTCAAGGGCATTCAAAGCTCGGCGTCCGTCGCCGTCGGACATTATGGCGAGAAATTTCAGGGCATCATCATCAGCGGTTATGTTAAGCTTGCCAAGGCCTTTCTCTTTGTTGGAAATAGCATTTTCCAGCAGTTTTACGATATCAGCTTCACTTAAGGGCTCAAACTGAAAGACGGGGCTTCGCGAAATCAGTGGTGAGTTTATCGCAAAGAAAGGGTTTTCTGTAGTTGCCCCGACCAGTATTATTATGCCTGACTCGACATCATCGAGCAAAACGTCCTGCTGGGCACGATTGAAACGGTGGATTTCATCAATGAAAAGGACGGTCCTTGTTTTTGATGTTATCAGCAGGTCTTTTGCCTGTGCGATTATCTGGCGAATATCTCCTACACTGGCAGCGGGGGCGCTTAAATAACGGAATTTTGCTTTTGTGTAATTCGCGATTATCGAGGCTAATGAGGTTTTTCCGGTACCTGGAGGGCCATAAAAAAGTACACTGCTAAGCGTCCCTGCAAGCAGCATTCTGCGTAGGAGCCTATCGGGCCCGATGAAATTCTGCTGTCCGACGAAATCATCGAGATTTTTCGGCCTCATTCTTATTGCCAGAGGGGCATTAGCGTCTAATTGTACCTGCTCAGTCTGGCTGAACAGAGTGTTTTGGCTATTTAGCTTACGCATAAACGCATTATAGGGCAAACAGAGAGATTTGTCGATGCTTTTGTTGTGTGTTATTGTTCTAAAATGTTGGCACAACTCTTCGCAATTTTAACATTGTTCTTTCCTGCCAGTTTTGCGGCGTACAGCGCTTCATCACTTTTCTTTGTGATCTGCTCCGGGCCGCTGCCAGAGTCGTACTGTCCGACGCCGACACTGATAGACAAATCCAATTTCTGCTTTTCCCACATTACAACTGACGTTGCAACACTACTTACCATGCGTTCGGCGGCAATTACCGCATCTGCCAGGGATGTGTTGGGCAGTATTACAGCGAACTCATCACCTCCATATCTCGCTGCGGTATCACTTTTGCGCACGCAGGAAAGAATCTTTTTGGAGACGTGTTTTATGGCTAAGTCGCCAGCTCTGTGGCCGTGATTGTCGTTGATAGGCTTGAGGTTATCAATGTCAATCATTATGACCGATAGAAATTCACCATATCTTTGCAGTCTCCGCAATTCTTTTTCAAGCATTTCATGAAAAGTTTTGTGATTAGCAAGATTGGTAAGGCCGTCAGTCATAGCTTGATGTTGTGTTTTCTCGAACAGTTTTATGTTGCCGATAGAGGCGCCAATTAGTTGTCGTAAAAGCTCAACAAGGGCAATATCTTCGGGAGTATAATGTTCAGCTCCAATTTTGTCGGCGAGATTCAATATACCAACAACCCTGTTCTGGCATATTAGTGGTGCTATAATACAGGCGTTGGAATTGTAGTTTTTCGTATACGAACCGCGTTCATTTTTTGTGAAGGCTTTTTTGGAATCATCTGTACTCTCAATCACAGCCAACTCTCCACTTTTAACCGCTTTTACCATCGGCGAAAGACCGGTCTGATTAAGTGAGACAATATTGTTTATTAGATAGGGGTGATTGTGGTTTTCCAAATGAAGTATATCGCTGGTTTCATCGAGGATATATAACGAGGCAAAACGTGAGCCGACGAGTTTTGGTATCCGCTCGACACAAATTTGGCCTATCTGCTTTATGTCCAAACAATTTATGTGCTGGACGATAGGTGTAATCAAATTAAAGTTTAGGACTTGCTGCTTCTCAACCGAAATAGAGACCTTTCCCCTTACACCTTCACCTGTCCTTGTCCTAAACTTTAATT
>CAZOPG010000252.1:0-3609 GCA_964581585.1 uncultured Planctomycetaceae bacterium
GTAAACATCAAATGATTTCTGCAAATATTCATCAAGAAGCCGGCAAGTCAAAGGCTGAGATACAATATAGGCACTAAAGGCAGGATCGCCATGACTCGTGCTCAACTCTTCAGTGCTATAGCACATCCAGGGCGTAATTTTGATATCGAGCCTTTGTGCAAGTTCCACCGCTTCGCGGTATGTCCATTCAGGAGCCAGAACCATCGCCTTGATCTCGCCACCGGCCAATGGTTTGGCCCATTTGATATGCGGAGTCTCAAAATCCATACTGAATCTGCCGTAAGGGTGCCAGTAATCCAATCCCAGCGGATGCGACCTGTCGTACACATCCTCAGCCGAAGACGCACACGACACCATAACTATTACATAGAGCAGAACCAGTAAACCATTTTTCGTAGAACTAACCATATCAACATCCTTTCCGAAACAGAGCCCTTTTGAATTTTTTATGACTTAACTCCAACATTCAACATAACTTCACAACATATAGTCTTGACATCGCTAAATCAATAACAATCTGAGCATAATGAGCATAAAATAAACAAATTAATGAAAATTTTACACTTCACTTATACCTAACCCACCATGTCGTCAATTTGCTCCTTGAATAAGCCCCGGCAATTGTTAAAATGGTATGTTCGAAACCAGCTTATATTTCTCTATTCGTGCAGGTTAGGATTACTATGAAAGCGGTGTCAATCAAAGCTATAATATTCGATTTGGACGGCACAATTACTGAGCCCTACCTTAATTTCGATCAGATACGCGTTGAGATCGGACTTGAAAAGGATTCCGGCCCACTGCTTGAAGCTATGGAGCAGATGCCGCCCGAACATCGCGTGCGTGCCGAGGATATTTTGTACAAGCATGAGCAGGCAGCCATTAAGCATTCTTCTCTAAATGTCGGTGCCGCCGAGACCCTCGGCAAACTGCGCCAAGCTGGCATTCATATCGGTGTACTGACGCGCAATCGGCGGGACAACGCTTCGGCTATCGCTCAGATGCACAATCTCAAGTTCGACGCAATTGTTGACAGGAATGACGGCCCGCCCAAGCCAGATGCTTTCGGCGTAAAACACCTCTGCAAACATTTCGGCGTTAACCCATCTGAGACACTGGTCGTTGGCGACTATCTTTTTGATCTGTTGAGCGCCACCGCCGCTGGCGCAATCCCCGTACTGATAAAAACAAACCCAGACTCTGACCGCTTCACAGAACACGCCGACTATATAATCGAAAATCTAACAGAAATTTTCGACATCATTAACCAAGGGAAATCCGATTAATCGAAGAGGCAGAACAATGAAAACAAAAAAACTCATCATGCTCATACTGACGATATCTTTTATATCGGCCTGCTATGCCAACAATTGTAATCGACCTGCTCCATGCCACGCTGAAAAAAAACCGATAGTAGAAAATGTTCTCAAAAGGCTGAATGAAAAAGCAGCCAGCCTGAAGACATACCAGGCTAAAATTCAATGGACGCATACCCAGCCGTTATTTGAAACAGTTACCATCCGAAAGGGAAACCTGTACTACATCAAGGACCCTAACAACTCAAAGCTGCGGATAAACTTCAAAACACTCCAAACCGACGACAGCAAAGAGCAGAAACATCGCGAGGACTTTCTCTTTGACAGCGTCTGGCTGATGCGAACGGACTACCAGAACAAAACCATCAGCCATAACCAGTTAGCCTCGGCAAATGCCCCCGTTGAGCCGTTCGAAATGGTATCCAGATACTTTCCGATACTGGGCTTTTCCGGAACGGAAGATTTGAAAGAGCAGTTCACGATAGAATACATAAAGCCGGAGAAAAAGGCATACGAATCCTCGGCCCAGCTCCGCCTGACACCCAGGCCAGATTCGCGATACAAGCACGATTACACACAGATCGATTTCTGGATAGCTGACAAGACCAATTTGCCTGTAAAAATAGTCGCCAATTCAAATGAAACCGACATTTTTAAAATTTCTTTTTCTGACATAAAAATTAATAAAAAGCTCAAATCAAGCATTTTTAAGGTTGCAAAGCCGTTCGGCTTTTCAGAAAATAGGACAGTTTTACAGCAGAAATAATTGTATTCCATCAAAATTGAAAGGGGTCAAAAATGGCAAAAGGATTAGTTGTGTACTATTCAAGAACCGGAAATACCGAGCAAATGGCTGGCATAATTTCCGAGTCTATGAACGCCTCCGGCCTGAGTACCGAATGTAAATCTATCGATAAAACTTCCGTAGCGGACCTGCTCACAGCAGATGCAATTGTTGTTGGCTCGCCAACCTATTATGGTCTTATGTCCTTTGAAATCAAGAAGTTATTCGATGATTCAGTAAGCAAACACGGCCAGCTCGACGGCAAAATAGGAGCTGCTTTCAGCAGTTCAGCAAACGTTGGCGGCGGCAATGAAACGACTATTATGGCCATCCTCCAAATGATGCTCATTCACGGCATGACAATTCAGGGAGACGCAAAAAGAGACCATTATGGCCCTGTTTCCATAGGCAAGCCGGACGCCAGAGTCGAGAGCCTCTGCAAAAGACAGGGGCAGAGAATTGCCGATTTGGCCAAAAAACTAAAAAAATAGCCAAGCCCTTTTTTTGCTCAAAAAGGCCTATTTTTCTTTGACAAGCCTATTTGCACTTGTTAAAATCCCAAGCGACATAAAGGAATATTCAAAAACTTTTTTATGGAGAACTGAAATGCAGGAATACGAAGATCTCAAAACGATGGTAGCGGAGATTGAGGCAGACATCAGAAAAGCTGAGGGTGGCAACAAGGCAGCCGGGACACGCGTTCGCAAACAAATGCAGCAGGTGAAACAGGCCGCTCAGGTTGTTCGCAACAAAGTTTTGGAAATGAGATCTGCTGACTAAACTGCGATTGCAGTTGAAAAGACCAGATTGTCTGACATATTAAAGGGTGGTTCGACGGCTCTCAGTTGAGTTGAGAGAGCCTTTGTTCACAGGACTTGCTCTGCAGTAACATAAAATTACTATATCGAGGTTTATAATGCCCCCAAGGTTCATATTTGATCTATCGGAAATCGATTTAACACAGGTAGTAATTGACAAAGAAGAAATTTGCCAGGTGAATCCACAGCGATATGAAATGCAGCAGTTGGATGCAGTAGTCTGGTATGACAAGGAAAAATATTTCGCATTGGGATACAAGGATATTACCGAGGATGAATTTTGGGTTCGCGGCCATATCCCGGATCGCCCGCTCATGCCCGGCGTAATAATGGTTGAAGCGGCCGCACAACTTTCAAGCGTTACTATGAAAAAGGTTTATAATTTCCAGGGGTTTATGGGCTTTGCCAGTATCGGCTATGCAAAGTTCCGCAAACCCGTCGAACCCGGCCAGCGGCTGTACATTTTGGCACATATCACAAAATTTCACCCGAGAAAATACACCTGTCTTGCCCAGGGAGTAGTTGACGGCACTATGGTTTTTGAAGCGGAGCTAAGCGGCCTAAAAGTCTAATGCCACTGCAATTATCCAACCTGTTCGAAGGTTGTTGTACGGTTGACCCTGCGGGTCTGGATGACGAAATTTTCAAGAAACTGCCCACCTCACGTGGCCTGATACTTTTTGCAAATTCT
>CAZOPG010000253.1:0-3598 GCA_964581585.1 uncultured Planctomycetaceae bacterium
GAATAGTGTGTTTTGTTTTTACTGCGATTCTGCTGCAGTAGTTATAGATAGGGCACTGATTACACATTGGGCTAATAGGTCTACAAAGTGTCTGACCAAAAGATACTAGATGGCTATTCCATACCTGCCAATACTCGATGGGTAGTTTTTTTCTTAGCATCTTTTCTGTTTCCAGTGGTGTTTTCGTTTTTATCAGACCTAGTCTGTTTGATATCCTATGTACATGTACATCGACACAGATTGCTGGTTTGTTGAATCCAAGTGCAACGACCAGGTTTGCAGTTTTTCTTCCGACTCCAGGTAGTTCACATAGCTCTTCGACTGTATCTGGAATCTCGCCATTAAAAATGTTGTTGAGTGCATCAGGGAGCTTCTTCAAATGTTTTGCTTTGGTATGATAGAACCCGGCAGGAAAAATTAATTCTTCAATCTCTTCAACTGTCAGCTTTCTGAAATCTTGGTATTTGGAGACTTTTTTAAATAGTTTTTTTATGACTAGTGCAGTTGTCTGATCTTTTGTTCTTGCACTTAGTATTGTTGCAACTAGAATTTTGAAAGGATCATGTGTTTGAGTTGTTAAGAGGTCTACAATTGGAGCCTGGTTTTTGTTGTATAATTTTTCAAGTTCTTTATCTACTGCCGGTATATCTTTGAATTTCATGTTTTTCTTTAAATTGTTAACGTCTTGTCTTCTTTTTTTTAAATTATATCATTCTTGTTGTATTTTGAAAAGTATTTCCTTGTTGTTTCAAGAGAATAATGTATAATTTAAATAAATTATTTCCAATTTTATATTTTCTAGAAACTATTAAGACTTAAAGGAAAAGTATATAATGAAATATGTAAGGGTTGTTTTATTTTTAATGTTGTTCTGCTTTGTTGGAATCAGCTCTGCTAAAGATATTCCAGTTGTTATCAATCTCACAGATTTGGAAGATATTGTAAATTCCACATGGATTAGTAATTCTGTTAATCGTCTGATGCCACCAGCAAAGGATTGCGTGTATAATAACTCTTTGGGAGCTATAGCCTATAATGATGGTTTTGATACCAACTTTATTGGAGTTCTTACACCTGTTGTTTTCTATAATGGTACGAATGAGTTTGTAATGTATCCCGTTGAAGTTATTGAAACTAACAATATCTCTGGTCGAATCCGTAACTATTATTCTGCAATTTCTACTAATGCTGTAGTTTTGCACTCAAATGAAGTTTCGATAGCGAATTATCCTATAAGCTGGATTGAAAACATCTATGGTGAACCACCAGTATATCTTAGTGGTTCAGCTATTCAAGACTGGTATGATGAATGCGACCCTATGCGTCAACATGTGATGTGTGATTTATTGCCGAGTAACAGTGTGCCAGATTATTTGATAATGCTGACTAATTCAGTTGGTTACTATACTGAGGGAACGAATACTAATTCTGTGCTTTCTCTATATAGTAATTGTATTGCTGTTGTGCAGTGCAGTATTAATGCAGAAGATGCCGAGTTGTTTTTACATGCACCAGATGATATTTCAAGGCTTGATGTTTACAGGTCAACAAACCTGCTGAATCAATATAGTTGGGAACTCGATGCTACACTTGACCATAATCTTGACCCTCTGCGTTATGTGGCAGGCTTTGATGCTTTGGAAATGATGTATTATTCTCTTGGTAATGGAACATTAGATAGTGATGGCGATGGACTGCTTGATGCAAGAGAGTTGATACTATTTGGAACTCATCCTGATTCTGCTGATTCTGATGGTGATGGTCTTTCCGACGGCGATGAAATGCTTTATTATCGCTTGAATCCCTTAAACTCGGATACTGATGGTGATGGTCTCACCGATGGTTGGGAAGTGCAGTTGGCTACAGACCCTTTTGATGCTGACACAGATAATGATGGTCTATTCGATGGATATGAGAGCAAGAGAATAATTGTTATGTGGGGAGCAAATTTTGATGGACAATGCGATGTTCCCCCAAATTTGCCAGATATAAAATCTGTTGCATGCGGAAATAATCATACTTTGGCTTTGCAATCCGATGGAACAGTTGTTGCCTGGGGGACTAATACTTACGGTAAGTGCGATGTTCCTGAGGGATTGAGTGATGTAATAGCAGTTTCCGCAGGGTATAACCATAGTGTTGCTCTTAAAAATGATGGTACAGTCGTTGCGTGGGGAAGAAATGATGATGATCAATGTGATGTGCCTATAGGTTTGTCTGGTGTTGTGGCCATTGCATGCGGCTCTAGTCATACTTTGGCTCTGAAAGAGGACGGATCAGTTGTTGCCTGGGGAAATAACTATGATGGACAATGCGATGTTCCTAACAGTCTGTGGGGGGTAACTAGCATTGCCGCTGGCTCACAACACAGCATGGCTCTTTGGTGGACTGGTCCAATACATGCAGTTTATTATTTTGATGCATGGGGATGGAATGATTATGGTCAATGCACTCCATCATCATTGACGCATACTGAAAAAGCGATCGCTGGTGGTAATGCTCACGGTGTTGCTCTTAATAACATTGGAGGAGTCATTGCCTGGGGTAATAATACTTTTGGTCAATGCAATATCCCTGGAGGCTTGTCAAGTGGTGTTCTTGCCATAAGTGCTAGTTTTAATCATACTCTCGCTCTAAAATCTGACAGAACAGTGGTTGACTGGGGACAGAAATACTATAATGTGCCTGAAGGATTGAGTGATGTACTAGCAATTTCCGCAGGATATTATTATAATGCGGTATTGGTGAGATCCAAGCTTAATCCGCTATCACAGGATACCGATGGCGATCTGTTGCCAGATGGTTGGGAAGTAAAGCACGGATTTGACCCGCTTGTTGCCAATAACTTAAACTCTGATGCCGATTGGGATGGACTGTCGTTGTTTGATGAATACCGTTATGTTACAGATCCAAATAATCGAGATACAGATAGTGACGGAGTTTGGGATGGAGATGAGGTTCCGTTGAATTCTAGTTTAAATGGCAATCAAAGGAACAACATAAATGATGAGAACCCAAATGCAGGTTCAAATCCAAATGATGGAGATGATTATGGTAAATCAATAAATTGTGTAACAATGCTTTTGACAGTTGGAGACCCAAGCGGTAGTAATTCTGAGCGTTGGAAGTTTGATGTGTTTTATGGTACTAATGTAATACGACATGTTGACGATGGATTTGGTACGCCAGGTAGTAATGAATATGCTCTTGTTAAAGGAAAAGAGTATACATATCAAATTAACTGGGTGGCAACTAATCCTGAAGATGCTAATTATCCACAGGCTGATTATGATTGGCAGGCATTAATTAATGATTCTTCGGCAACTGGTATTCGCGAGGGATTATACAATACTGGCAGATTTATTGTTGAAGATCCAGATGATCTTTTAACATCATTTGGTGGTGCATCCGGTATCACTACTGTAAATTATCCCAAAGGCAAAGAAGGTAAAATCATTGTACCACTCTCAAAAATCAGCCCGGATTATGACTACAGCGGGGTTGTTGAAGATTCAGAATACGCCAACACCAATAGCGCATATGCAACGACCGGACTTGTGGTGCCGGTCAGCACAAATACACTTGGGATGATTGAATT
>CAZOPG010000254.1:0-3595 GCA_964581585.1 uncultured Planctomycetaceae bacterium
AAAAGCCTTGCCTAGATTTGAACGTAGTGTAATATCCAACCGAAAACCTCTCTCCCGTTGGCACTCTGTGCTAGTCCACTCCGTCCATTCCTTTCCAAAATTTCGCATTTAGGCTTACACTTTCTAACAATTTATAATCCTTTGGGAATTAGTTGAATTACCTGATGAAAGATGCTAGTATCTATTTTAGTTGTTTTTTGTTTGTCATAATATTGCAATATACCCTATTGCAATCAAAGAAACAGCTATTTTTTTCACTCTCTATGGGATGCTAGTGTTTTCCTTTTATTAATTTAAAGACTACCAAGCAGTCCAGCCGCCATCTGCATTTATAATATGACCATTTGTAAACCTTGATGAATCAGATGCAAAATATATCACCGAACCTGTCATCTCGTGCTGCTTGCCGACTCTACCCATAGGTACTTTGCTATCAAGACGTTCAATAAAATCTTCAGTTCCAACATATTTAGCTGGATTAGGAAAAGGACCAGGAGAAACTCCATTAATACGGATTTTTTTTTGCCCCAATAAACAGCTATACTGCCACCACCATCAGGCATCAATTCAGCTGAATTACGGACCAATAAAAATGAGCCAGTTATATGAGAACTAAAAGTCTTATTCATAGCTTCCGGAGTAAACTCTTCAACCGACAATAGATTCGCGGCTGAAATTCCAGAAACCATAACATCAAGTTTACCAAATCTGCTTTTGATTTTCTCAAAACATGCCATCGGCGTTTCCGCCGTCAACAGGTCGTTTGCATACAGGATGGAATCGAGTTATTTGAACAATACTTTTCGCTTCTTTCAGGCTCATAACGTGAGGTATCATTATTCCTGTTGCATCCAATTACAAAGGTCTAATATAATCACTATAATATCCTTTTGGAACTCTGCATAAAACATAGCAGTCATAGACTTTAGCCGCCAGAATTTGTTGATTAATCGTAGCATAGTCATTAGCAATATGCTCTTGACCAGTCCATAATCAATCAAATCCGATCATGGCTGCAATTTCACAGGCCCTAGAATCGGCTAAATTGAGCTTTGTACATAAAGCAACTTCGCCTTTTCTAATTTTTCCCAATACCTGACTTGAACGCATTTTAATTTTTTCCATTTTACATATCTTTTATAAATATTTTTTTGTTATTATTCTTTTTGCTTTCTATACCACCAATAACTAGCTTCATTAATTCCTCAGTTTCCGCGAAAGGAAAAGGAAGTTCTCCGCTCCGGAGATAATCTACATACGACTGTAATTGAGCTTTAAAAGCATAAAAAGTATCATCTCCCTTTATAGTAACATCACCAAGTGTTCCGTTTAAACAGATTGGACCGCCATATGCCATACCTTTAATACAACCGATAACAATATCAATGCCATCCTTATGCGTCATATGAACAATATTACTGTCTTTACTTCCAGTATTTTGTATAGAAACAAATCCAGGACCTATAATTGGATATATGGCTTCCAAAGCGTGAATACCATAGGTTTCCCAATATTTCGCCATTGGGGCAGTTATTAAACGCAGTTCACCGAGCTCATGAGTAGAAATACGGTAGGGAAGTATTTCTTTTTTATAACGCATAGAGCTGGATGATAAGATTGGATGCTTATCAACTTTTACCCATTTTTGAAAAGTCGCTAAATCAGCGGCATTGTCGCAAAGGGGTTTATCTATAAAAATTGGAATTCCGGCTTCAACGAAAGGGCGTGCACGTTCAACATGTTGACTTCCGATATCCGTACCAATAATAACAGCATCAATATGCCCAATCATTTCTTCGGGGGTATCAACAACATTAGCGATAAGTGAACATGCGGCGATATGCTCCGCGTCCTTACGGTCGTCACAGGAAATATGAGTAACCATTGCTCCTGTTATTTGTAAAGTCTCTTTGGGTTCTTTATTTAAATAAACCGGAATTCCAGCAAAGGGACATTCCGCAGTCATTTTAGCTTCATCATAACCGTTCAAAATAGCACTCCATGAATATGGATGCCCGTTACCTTCTGTCATGCCAATCACACCAAGACGTATCTCGTTAGAATTTTTCACTAAACTCATTTTTATGCTCCATTTATTATTTATTGATTATTTATATATATATAAAAATATAAATATAAGCTCTTTACTTGAAAAAATAACATTTTTACTATATAACATTCTTTGATTAAGATATAATTTTATGGGATTTGAAAAGTTGTATTATCTGAACTAAATTGCATAATCATAAAAAATGCGGGCTGGTTAATTTTTACTTTTCCTAGGCAGATTGATTTTGTCATTTTCTTTTTGCATGTCATTGTCCTCCTAAATCTTTGTTGGGTTTTTTACAAGAGCGCGAGGTGAGCGATGCGGCGATCCGGCGCTCCTCGCTGAGGAACACCTCCCGTTGCATTGTAATGTCGCCGTCACTGGTCCTCGCCTCCATGTAGCATGACGGACATCCGTCCCAACTACACCGACTCATGGCGACTATTCTCAAAATGCAGATCCAGCGTCATGCACCCATACTTTTCAGCAGGTTGCGGGCTGTATCCAAAAGGCGATTGCCAGACTCAGGGCTCTGAAAAATTGCCGTCATACATTCATAACCACCCTCATCAACCGCCTCTTGCGTGACAAGATAACTGTGGGTTTCACCGTTCGCATAGGCAATAACGAACGTATCGTCAAACGCCTTCTTCAGCGCCAGAGAAAACTCGACAAAGATCTCGCCGGGCCATCCCACAAACGTCCAGTGCCCAACCCGAATAGCCTGAACTTCGGCGGGCGACCGTTCGGCAATGGCCTGGCGTAATCTCGCGCCATTATCTTCGCGGGCGATTCGAGCAAGCGTGCTGGTGTGTTCGGCGCCGAACCAGTCACATTCCGCCGTACGTGCGTCTTGACGCGTCCCGGTTGCTAGCAGGTTGTCCAGTCGCTGTCGGGCTTGCTTCAGCTTTTGCTCGGCTTCCTCCACCGGCGGATATGTCCGCGGCAGTAGCTCCACCTCCGTCTGCACGGCAGCGAGATCAATGTCGCGCCGGTACTCAATTTGGCTCAATGCTTTTTCGATGGCTTTGCCGAGCATTTGCCCCAGGCGTTCGGCTTCTTCGAACGTGTTTGCCTTGGTAACATGGCGTGGGCTCTGGTTGCCGGCTGGTCCGGTATGATGGGCGACCGGACAATCCGCGCCCACAACGTGTTGCTGAAGATACTGCCGACACATGCCAGGGAAATCAGCAGAATACAGGGTGGAATCTTCATGCAAAACCGTCGGGTGCATACCATAGACCGTCATCACGTACATCATCGTCCCCGTTTTGATGTCGCGGACCGCCAGCACGGGGGCCTGCGGATCAGTCGGGCCCGCGGGGTCACGACGATTCGTTCCCACGCCCGTTGCGTCGGCAATGGCCAGCCCCACCTCAGCCGGACGCCGATTCTTAAACGCCTCAATTCCAGCGGCCACTATCCCGTCCTGATATTGCGCTATGAACGCTGAGTCGGGCGCTTGAATCGCGTCGTCGTCAAGCGTGTAGATTCGCGTGGCGGAAGCCGGTCCGGGATGCGTGTGCGTGGCCGACAACAGAATAT
>CAZOPG010000255.1:0-3593 GCA_964581585.1 uncultured Planctomycetaceae bacterium
CAACCATCGGATCCAAAACGGTTGGATTCAAAAATCATTGTGCAACAGGCTCCTGCCTCTTTTTTTATGACCACTAAGGCTCAAAGACATGAAGATTTTTTAGTTTCTCAGTGCTTTTTGTGGCTATTTTTATGGTTTTTAGTGCCTTTGTGACTTCGGGGCTGATTTTTTTATTTTTTACTTGCATTTGGTTTTGGTTTTTGTTATACTGTGCCTATTACTTGGGAGGTAATGAAGTACGTATCAGATTGGGGCGGAGCAGGAAACTTGTCGAGAAAACTTTTTGGTGTTTTGTGTTATTGTAACTAATATTTAGGCTCGACAAAGTTTTTAACTTTTTGGGATGGGAAAGCTCAGTATGGATTTATCGGAGAGTCTATCTCTGTATCTTTAGTGTAGTTCGTTGGTACGGTACTAACGACAAAAACAAATAGTTAACTATTTTTTTAGGAGTATCGAAAATGAAGAAAGTATTGGTTTTAATGTTGGTTTTGGGCATAGCCTCGTTGGCGAATGCAACCACTCTCCTCACTTGGAGTGCTGATTCGGTTTTGATGAATGTAGGCGGAAGCGTTACTGTCCAGCTAGTTGCAAGCGATAATCAGCCGTATGATCCGATGTGGGTCGGTGTTGATGCTTCACTAGTAGCTGAGATTACATCTATCACCAAGTTAGCGGCAGCCAGCGATGGCGTAGTTGTAGACGAGACTGGAAGTTATCCAGGCTGGTGGACTGTAGAGGCCTTTACGAATGGTAGTGTTAATCTTGTTCTGGCCGGTGATCAGTTTGATGTAGCTATCAGCGGCTTGGCATTGGGAACTTATGTAATAGGTTCAGATGCCTATGGCACCAGTGATCTTTTGACAATCAACGTGGTTCCAGAACCGGCTACAATGGCCTTGCTTGGTCTGGGCGGTTTGTTACTGCGACGCAGAAAGAAATAGGCTTTCGGAACAGACAATTAGTTATCACAAATAAAAAGGGACAAGCCAGTTGACTTGTCCCTTTTTTGTATTTATAATTGGTTACTGAATTGAACAACAATCAAAATAGACGCAAAAAGGTGAGATTATGAAACGATTCCTGTTGTTGTTTTTCGGTATTACGATTTTCTTTTTACCGGGTGGCTGTCAGGACACTGCCAAAAAATCTGCTGAAATAATCATTGAGGACGGCAATCATTTCCCCGAATTTCTTGTCGGCAAATGGAAAGCGGAGGGCAAAAGCGGGTGGGAGATCGTTTTTGAGGAGAATGGTGAGATATCTTCAATTGTTCATTTTTTTGGTCAGGTGGAATTGAAGCCCTCAGAGGTACAGACCTTTCCAATGAAAAAGGAGGGCAAAAGCATTTATGAACCGAGCGAATGGATAGTTAATTATGACTCTGCAAATAATGTTTTAACCGTTGAAATTGGTTTAAAATATTTTTATTCGGAAGTTGGAACCGGCATTGTCAAGGGGAGCTGTTCTGATATATTTACAGGCACAGTATCAGAGGATGAGTTAATTTGGAAAGCAAACTGGACTATTTTTCTCAATGCTACGGCACAAACGCCCGAAAACGATCTTACCGATTTATCTAATGACCCCGATTATGGTGAATCGCATGATATTATTTTTAAGAAAGTAAAGAAGTAATCCCAAAAAAATCAGTTTCGCGTTGCCTTCTTGTATTCAAGAAATTCACGATATTTTTTTAAGGTGTTCGTGTTTTCTGTCTGGCCATATTGTTGCATAAGTTTTATTTGCCTGTCTAAAGCTGTTATTGCCTCATCGAATTTACCTTGCAATTCATAGGTTTTTGTGAGACTGCCGCAATAGTCCGGATTTGTTGGGTCTAATTCAGCGGCCTTGGCGAAAGCTTTTGATGCTGATGAGAAATCTCCTATGGAGGCATAAGCATTGCCTAATCTGCTGTGTAGTACATCCGAACCCGGCTGTTCGGCAATTTCGATATTAAATTGTTTTACTGCTTCCTTGAATTGTTCGACGGCCTCGTTATTTTTGCCCATTCTCTGATAAAGTATTCCGAGATTCAGGCAGATGGAGCCCATGACATTTTGAATTGTTTCTGTGTTCTTGTGATAATCAATAGCTTTTCTGAAAGCCTCGACAGCCCCGTCGATATTGCCTTTTTGAATTTGCAACATAGCGATTTCGTTATAGGCCTTTATTGACATTGACGGGTTAAGTTTCAACGCCTGCTCGTATTTTATAATGCTTTTAGACCACTTGCCCAGGCTTTTGAGTTTTTTGGCCTGTTCTAAATATTTACGGGCAAGAATTTCTTTGGCGCTTTGGCGAACAACAGGTGTAAGCAAATTCTCAACAGGAGCATAGTTATCTGTAATTACAATACCGTGAGACTTTTCCCTTAAAGACTCTATTTCCAAATCGCTGAGATGCCATAATTTAAGATTCTTATCATGCTCTAAGAATATCGCTTCGGGGTCGAAAGGGTATTTGGCAGCAACTACCACAAAAGTATCCCTCAGTGTAGGTAGATTTACATAATTTGTGATTACATGTACATAAGGAAATGTATCCTTTATTGTATGGATTACTGCACCAAGGAATTGCCCGTTTTCATAGGTGTCTATCAGATTTACCATATATATACCGTCATCGGTAAGAAGATCGATGATTTTTTCATTAAATTCTCGTGTAACAAGCTGAAATGGCACGGAATAATCATTTATGGCATCTTCGTAGATAAAGTCATATCGCTTTGTTTGTTTTTTTCTCAAGAGTTCGTCAACATAATTGCGAGCGTCCATTGTGATTGTATTTATAGAGGTATCACGAGCCAGACCGAATGCCTGATGAGCGGCTTCGGTTACGCCGGGATCGATTTCGACGACATCTATATTGCTACCTGGCCAGAGTTTTTCAACGTATTGTGGATACGCATATCCTCCGCCGCCTATGACCATTATGGAGAGCTTGTCTTTGCCCCGGCTAAGACCCTGTGTTAATCCGGCATATATTTTCGTGTAGAAGTACTGTAAATCCAAAATATCATCTATCAGAATTTCACTGTGCCGGAGTTTATCTTGTATGAATTCACGTCTGTCGGGTTTTTGGGATATTTGTTTTACCGCTACATAGCAATAGGGAGTCTCATCTTCGTAAAGAATGCTCGCGTCCGGTTTTTCACGCAAGGCGATAGATGAGCCGGCGTTTTCGGCCCAGTCGGCAGGAGCCATACCCATTAAAAATGCGCATAGGAATATTACCGTCCAGATGTAGAGGGGCCAAAGACGCACCCAGTAAATAATGCCCATCAGAAGCAGTGCAGCACTAACCGTCCAGATAATGGCAATAGTGCCCATCGCGGCAATCAGGTAGAAGCCCGTAACAAATGTGCCAGCAATGCTGCCAGCTGTCCCGCAAGCGTAAATATCGCCCACCGTTCTGCCGGTAGCCAACCCACGGTCAAGAGCCATTTTGGCTACCACCGGGCTTATCATACCTAAAAGGACAGAGGGAAGCAGGAAAACCAGTGAAACATGGGTAAAGGTGCGAACGGGCCAACTAAACCGCCACAGCCAAATCCACTCACCCACAAGGTTGTTAAGTACCACTATAACAAC
>CAZOPG010000256.1:0-3576 GCA_964581585.1 uncultured Planctomycetaceae bacterium
GAATTGAATCAGAATGCCATAGCTTTTCTCACTGAAGTTGCCAATACCGGAGCAAACTTTGTAATGCCTTTTGAGCTGGGCCCCGGCAAAACTCTTCATGTAACAGCATTCCTCGAGGCCGGGCTAGTAACCGATGTCAGAACTATGATGGATTTACATGGCAGTTCATCCGTGAGTTCTTTGGTTACTTTCTGTCAGCCCTATGATTCGTTGTTCGGTTGGTACACGGCCGATGAACCGGAGGCATGGAATACTACACCGGCTGCTCTGCAGGCCAGATACGATGAAATAAAAACATATGACACAGGTGATCATCCAGTGGTAGTAACACATCATGGCTTCTGGTACGGCTGCACTCCATATTTGTGGCCAAGAAGACACGCTGACATTATGGCGACTGATAACTATCCTGTTCGTGGTGCTGAGTTCAGCGGTCCCATCTGGGAAGTATCTCAGAACGCCAAATACCATTCGAAGATCGCACAACTATACAAGCTCGGTCCTCATATGCCTGTTCCGCAGGCATATAGCAAGGGGCGTCTGGCTACATACGGTGAAATGCGTTATTTAACTTTTGGTCCAATTGTCTATGGTGCCAGGGGATTATTATACTTTCTATGGGGAGCCGCCGCAGATGGTGTAACGCTGCCTCCTGGTGGGTGGGAGACATTCCGTGATGATATTATGAAGCCGATCATCGGAGAAATCAAATCGCTGGCCCCGGCTATCATGACGAATTCAACTGTTGTTACAGTAACCAGCGACCACGATACTGATACAACGGGTCATATTATTAAAGACATGGGTTATCTGTTCGGCCAGGACGACGATTATGGCTATTTGATTGCAATTAACAATACACCCGGCACATATTCCGGTCAGCTTTATATTGAAGGGCCGGGTATGTTAGAGGCGATAGTCTCCGGCAGTGTTTCCGTGCCTGTAATGTTTGAATCCAGAAATGTAACAATGTCGGAAAGTTCGCCAGGCCACTGGACAATTGATGATACATTTACTCCTTATGCAGTACACGTTTATCAGCTTTATGCTGTTCCAGAAGCGCAGCAGTGCGGCGATTTGGCTACGACGTATCCTGAAAAAGATTTGGATAGCAACTGTTATGTGAATTTTGCAGATTTCGCGACATTGGCCGGAAATTGGCTCAAATGCAGTTATCCTGCTGATAGTGATTGTGAATAGTGTAGTACGTGATGGATGCGTACTTATTTGGGCTGAGAAATGTTTGCCGCTATTTGCATGAATTTCGGTAGCGAGTAGTCAAAAAATAATTTGTAGGCCTGACAAAAATAACTCGGGATTTTGCAGCTTTTTTGAGTAACGGTTCTGTCCTTTAGACAGCCCCCTCGACAAATATTCAGATATTTACATACGAAACAATTATTGTGAACATCTCGTTTTTTTTCAGCGAAGTCTTTTTTTCTTTTGCTGTTGGCCAATTTTTCTATGGGCGTTTCAAAGATGTTGCCAAGTTTGTAATCGTCTCCGACAAAAAAATCACAGCAGAACACATCGCCGGTATGCTCAACAACTATATAATCATTGCACTTCTGACTAAATGTGCAGAGCGTATGGCCGTTACCAAGTAGATAAGACAGGATGCTGTCGAAAATTCTAACGCTGATTTTGTCCGAGCCGTATTCATACCACCGGTCGAATATTCTGCATAGAAAATCGCCATACTGAGATGGCGTAATACTGTACGGGGTTATTTTGAAATCATCCTGACTTTCAACACATGGTGTAAATTGCAGGTATCTAATTTCTTGTTCAACAAAGAAATCGAACAATTCGTCTGGAGCAATAACATTTCGGTCATTGAGTAAAACGAGAATATTAAATTCAACATTTTTCCGGCGGCAGCAGTCAATAGCAGCCATAACTTTTGTGAAACTACCACTGCCGGAATGGTCGAGTCTGTAGTGGTTGTGATATTTTTTTGGCCCGTCCAGGCTGATGCCGACGAGGAATTTGTATTCGTTCAGGAAATCGCACCATTGTTCGTCAAGCAGAATCGCGTTTGTCTGCAGGGCGTTGCTGACAACTTGGCCGGGTTTGCCATGTTTTTGCTGCAGGTGAACCACTTTTTTATAGAAATCAAGGCCCATCAGTGTCGGTTCGCCGCCTTGCCAGGCAAAACTGCTGGCCAGCAGATTAAGCTTTAGAAAATCCACGATTAATTTTTCGAGTACCTCATCGCTCATGCGGTGGCGGCCGGGAGTGAATAAAGAAGATTTGCCAGTATAAAAGCAGTAATTGCATTGCAGGTTACAGTCTGGCCCGGTAGGTTTTATTAGAAGAGAAAACGGACGCATTTTATGGTCCCCTACGCTAACTGGCACAAAATATCGACACCCTGCTGAATTCTGTCGTTGCCGGTAGCATAACTTATTCGAAAATGTGTATCCTTTTCGCTGAAAACATTGCCTGGAATAACAAGTACATTACTCGCGATTGCCTTTTCAACAAACTCGGTAGCGTTGGCATAACTGCTGGGGGCCTTTACGAAAGCATAGAAGGCACCGCCCGGCATGGTTAGCTCGAATTTGTCTTTCAAGCCTTGATATAATAAATTTCTTTTTTTTCTATAGGCGTCAACCAGATCAGAGACATCATAATCAAGTGCGGCTTTGGCGGCGTTCTGGAACGGCGTCGGTGCGCAGACAAAGGTGTATTGCTGAATCTTTGTCATAGCCTCGATCAATGGTTTGAGGTGCTCTTTAACGGCCACATATCCGAGCCGCCAGCCGGTCATGGCAAAGGCTTTGCTGAAACCTTTCATCAGAATCGTGTTGTCATAATGTTCGGCGATGCTCGGACATGGGCCGTCATAGCAGAACTTGTCATATATCTCGTCGCTTATCACGAGAATATTTTTTTCAGCCGCGATCTCTGTCATTGCTTTTACATCGGCGTTGCTATAAACCTTTCCGGTGGGATTGGACGGCGAGTTCAAAACTATGAGTTTGGTCTTATCGGTTATGGCCTCGGCGATTTTTTCGACCGGAAGATTGAAGTCGGGATAGCTGTCAACAAAAACGCATTTTCCGCCGAGCAGATTTACGAGGTGTTTGTACATTACGAAGTACGGGTCCGGCACTATAACTTCGTCGCCAGGATTGACGGTCGCCATGAAAGTCAGCAGCAGTGCTCCGCTGAGTCCGCTGGTAATCAGTGTTGCCGGGGTTTTCCAGCCAAGTTGGGCGGTTACCTTTTCGGCCACTTTCGCTTGCAAGGCTCGGTCGCCGGCGGTAATGGAATATTTGTTCTGTCCGGCCTGGATAGCCTTTATTGCCTCGGCTTTTAGTGGCTCGGGAACATCGAAATCGGGCTGGCCTATCGAAAAATTGATAGGGTCTGACATTGATGCGGCTAGGTTAAAAACTTTTCTTATACCGCTGGCATCGATTAAGTCGGTTCTGTCTGCCAGATAATCCATCACAGATTCCTAATGAGCTCAGTTATAGAAAAGGCCGCAATCCGAGGCTTACAATTTTTAGACTGCGGCATTATTCTTTATGATAAGAACAACTTTATTACACTTTGGCTTCGCCAGCG
>CAZOPG010000257.1:0-3574 GCA_964581585.1 uncultured Planctomycetaceae bacterium
GGATGAGGGGCAAAGATTAAAGCTGTCTTCATTTTCGACCTCTTTAAAATCAGCAAGTTTTTCTAGTCTTTGTCCTGGAAAAAGGCCAAAGAAAAACTCCCTGTAATTTACGATTTCTTTTGAAATTTTTGAATTCTGGTTTTCGGCATCGATCGGCAAAGTCATGCTAGCTGTAGCGACAGCAAAATTCGACCTGGTTATTTTGTAAAAGTCCCTGATAAGATGGTCGGTGATATATTCATAGTTTCCCGCCCCTGTGCCGTGTACGAACAAATCTGCCAGATATAGCCGGGCAAATAATGTCAGCATTACAGCCTTTGGCCGAATAACACATTCATTTTTCCTCAGGATTTCGAGAAGTTGCGGCTTTTTGTCACGGGGGCTTACATACAATGAGCTTCTTTTGCCTGTTTTTGAAACAAGCCAGAAGGGAAGCTCAATGATGTTATTAAGGTGATTGGTTTTCAAAGTTCTTACAGTTTGATTTGGTTTTAGATCATCAGTTCGTCTTTTATCTTTTATGGCTTTGTTATAAATTCCGGCAAAACGGGCGGCTTCGCAGACTATCGAACAAACAAAATCGATGAAGCTATCACTTTGAGACATAAGCGAAACCGGCAAATAGATCATCTCAAGACCGAGAGCCCGATTCAATAGCCCCTGAAGTTGTGTAATAAGATCAGCAGCAGTTTTACATGATGTGGTGTTTTCAATAATACAATGCAGATTCCCACGCCAGATATCAGAGCAGAATGACTCTTTGCTGATTTGTAAAACAGAATCTATAAATTTTCTCAACTGCTCCTTGGAAGTTGCGGGCCTTGACTCAAGAGGAATACTCTGTTGCTTTTCTTCCAGCAGTATCGTCTTAAATCGCAGAGATCCATCATCACCAGATTCAGGCAGTGACATCGATGTATCGCAGATATCATGATCCAGAACCAGTTGAACCGCTATCCCTCTTGGCTGTCGTGCGAATCCGGCGGTGATGATGTTCTTGGCAAAGATGCCGCAGTGATGCCAGTTCGCCTGATGGCCTGTAACAATTATATCCACTTCATTTTTAAGACGTGAAACAGTAAAACCCATTCGGTGAGTATATTCGGCAGCAATATTTACAAGTTCACTTCGAGCTGCATTTCTGTTATTGACGGCGGAAAGCGATCTTTTATTTTCATCCAGAAGAGACTGCCAGCTTTCAAATTCTGGCAATGTAAATACACATCCAGCTTCTTCGGGGACGGATAGGTTTTTTAGTGTTTTAATAACCATAAACGGCAAGCTCTTTTTCAATAATGTCCATATAATACTTCATTCTGTATTCCGGTATCTCTAAAGATCCTTCAAAATTTCTTTTCGGGTCATGATAGATAAGCGGCACAGGTATCTCTGTGATTCTAAGCTGAGCAAAAACTGCCTGAATCCATAACTGAAGCGGCAGGCCATACCCTTTTTCGGTCAGCCTCAATTTTTTAAGGGCGATAACTCTGTATGCTTTGAAACCACAGAAAGCATCGGTGATCTCCAATCTCAAGACCGAATTAAGCAGCGCAGTTATACAGCGGTTTGTTTGCAGCCGGTCAGCCGGAACTTTTTCCAGGTCTGTATGAAGAAGGTACCGTGAGCCGCTTATGATATCAGCGTCGTTTTTTTCTATTCTCTGTAAAAATTGCGGTATGCACGAAGGCTGATGCTGATGGTCGCAATCCATCGTAATTATCCAGTTGTAATCTTCTTCTACTGCAAAGGCAAAGGCATCGATAAGGCTCTGGCCGTAACCTTCGTTGGTTTTGTGAGTGACGACTTTTATGAACTTATGCTTTTCAAGTAATTTGTCCGTGCCGTTACTGCTCCCATCATTTATAACAAGGATGTTGCTATGATGTTTAGATACTGCTTTCATAATATCATCGACGTACCTGGCTTCATTATAAACAGGTATCGCGACAAGGGCATCTGCTATCGGCTGGTTATCGCAGTGTATTAGCATCTGTAGTGCCGGCTTGTTTGTCTGTTGTTTTGTTAGCTTCGATTTCCTTGAGGGCGGTATCGCTTACCTGTTTGAGGTCAGAAAAATCCTCGTGTTCCATAATATGAGGTGTTATGAATAGATACGTTGTTTTGTATCTTTTTGCAATCCTCGTGTTCTTGAATGCCCTGCCAAGCAAAGGGATATCGCCAAGCAGTGGTACCTTGTCGATGTTTTCTCCTTCATCAGATGTCTGCAATCCTCCGACCACTATGCTGGAGCCGTTCGGCACAGTAGCTTCGCTCTGTATACTGCTGGTATTTCTCGGCGGCGGGATCGAGGGATCGGTAGGCTTTGTGCCGAACGAATTGAGAGTGATCTGGTACTCGACCCTTAGATAACCATTTTCGCTTATGTGCGGTGTTACCGCAAACTGTGTCCCTGCTTCTACAAAACCTGCAAATGAAGTAGTTGTGGTAGTCTCGCCCTGATTTGTCTGGGTGGTGGGCTCTTCTGTGATACTGTTAATGAAACCTACCGCGTTATCATTAACTAATATTCTTGGTGCCGAGGTGATCCTGACGTTGCCATCCTGTTTTAGAAGCTGTAGAATCGCCTGCACCTTATCAGGCCCAAGTATCGCCGCGGTGCCTCCGGAGCTTACGGTAATATCGCGAGCGCCTGTCAGAGGACCCAGGCCGGTGGAAAGGCCAAACGCACTAAAGGCAATTGCATCCAGGGATGCGTGACTTAGCTCTACCCCAACATTCAGGTTATCGGTTGTGGTAACGTCAACTATCATTGCTTCGATCAGGACCTGTCTGCGTCTGATATCCAGCTCTTTTATTAGTTTTTCAAGCTCGCGATGCTGGCGAGTAGTTGCCTGCACAACAATTGAATTAGTAGATTTGCTTACGGATATTCTGGCTTCTATTTGTGGTACAAATTTTTCAGAGTGCGCCAGTGCTGTAGTTTGAGCGGGTTTGGTATTTTTCTGTGAAAAGTTTACATTAGAATTATTTTTATTTTCACTTGACCCTGCCTCAAGCAGTTCGGATATAGTCTTTGCAACTTCTTCCACATCAGCATTTTCAAGTTTATATATTCTTATCATGCCAGTTTCGTAGGTGCTTGGCTTATCGATCTTTTCCACTATACTGGTCATGATTCTGTGCCTCGAAGGTGGTCCTGTCAGGAGAATTGAATTTGTCTTTTCGACAAGGCTTAGTCCCTGACTTTTGTTATGGCTTTGTCCTGAACGATTGTTGGCTGTGTTGAGATTAAGAATTTTTTCTAAACTGCTGAATATTTCCGATGCGTCAATATAGCTCAACTGATAATTCTGTGTAACCGGCTCTACATAGTTATCGAGTTTTTCGATGAGCAGCCTTATCCTTTCAATATCCGCTCTATATGCCTTGATTATTAATTGATTAGTTCTGCCCAGAGCCTGAATATATATGGGAGATTGAGGGCTGAAAATGCTATCGACAGGAGAGGCTGGATTGCTCATTTGGGTGAGCTTATCTTCATTTTTTATTTTTGGCGTCTTTCCCAAAATTTAATCTGAAGCGCAACATTTTTATCCGCTCCATAACACCTCAT
>CAZOPG010000258.1:0-3571 GCA_964581585.1 uncultured Planctomycetaceae bacterium
CGTTTAGAACTTCAAGCTCTATAACAAATTTGCGATTCTTTTTGGTTGCGAGTCTTCGCTGTTTCTGCTGAAATGCCCGGCGAACCCTGCTCTTGGCAGCCTGATTTCCAAGCGGTATCAATAGCTGCAAACCCAGTTTGTGGTCTTCATACCCCTTGTCAAAAAGCATGTCATAAGCATCATTATTAGTTCTGCCAAGACCGTTGACATTGTATGTATAATCCATGGTAACCAGTGGAAGGGCCTGATTTTCCAAGTAATCGATATTGCTGACGTCTTTGGCGATCTGCAATTCAACTTCCAGCATTTCCATTCGGTTTTCCAAAGCAATTCCAATAAGGCGACTCCGGTCAAGTTTGTAATGTACCGGGTCGGGTTCTGTCTTCGGCAGGATTACCGTTGGCGTTTCCATCTCAATTCCGGCTTTGTTAAGAATTCTCTTAAGCTCACGTTCCCTGTCACGTACATTGTTTTCCGAATCGATAATAGCTTCCAAGGGCTCAGCAACTCCGGCCTGTGCCCTTGTGACTTCAATTTTGGCCCGGCTGCCTGCATCGACAAAACGCCTGGCTCTGTCAAGCTGGGCCTTGCTTAGTTCGTATTGCTGTTTTCTAACTTCAAACTCACGTCTGGCGGCGTACAGTCTCCAGTAAATTCTATCGACAGCAGCCAAAACCCTTATGACTTCAAACTTTGTCAGGGCGTTTTCTACCTGTACGTCGTACCGGGCTATTCTGATACTATGAGTATTTACCCTTTTGCCAGCCCCCCTCAACAGAGGCTGACTTATCGAAAAGGAAAGATCAGTATCGATTGACGGATTAATAGTCGAATACGTGTTATTGGTCTTGAGCCAGTCGTTCGCAAAATCAAAGTTTATTGTCCCGCCGGTATCAAGCGGAATATCAAAGCCAAAATCATATACTAGCTCCTTGGTCTGTGTGCCGGATAAACTTGTGGATGTCGGAGCGTCTATCTTTTCAAAAGCCAGCTCAGCATGAAAAGATGATTCAAATTTAGCCTGCTCTTCATTTACAACCTCCTCGGCAATGCTCGGATTTATCAGTTGAACCTTCAAATCCAGATTGTTCTCAAGAGCAATAGCTCTGCATTGTTCCAAAGTCAAATCTATCTGTTTTTCCGGTATTTTTTGCTGTTCTGGAAAAATCGTCTCAGGCTGGTTTGGCTCCTGGGCCTTCATACTTTCGATATCAAGTATTTCAATCTGGGTTAGCTTCTTTGGAGGAATACGGATGGTCTCAAAATTCTCCATTGAGGAAAATTCATCGCAGCCACTCAACAAGACCAATATATTCAATACTATAAATATTACAAAAAATCTATAATTCTTCATGACGTAAATCCGCCGGGAAAGTTTTTTATCAGTCCACTCCGAACAGCACTTTGATTAATCTTGCTTCTCTCAAAGTGATTTTGGCAGTAACATTTGAATCCAGCTTCAATTCTTTTGGCTGCTTATCTATTGTGGCCAGGATAGAATAATAACGGTCATTATTGGCCTGCATATCTCTTTGGCCATATTCTCTAATACTGCTGATTTTAAAAACACGCCCCCTGGCATAACCAAATTTCAGCGGGTTATACATCTTCGATTTATACGTTACCGGCTGGCCCACTCGTACCTTGTCGAAATTCTTTTGAAGTCCGAATATCTCGATTACATGGGTGTCTCCAATTGACATATATACAAGTTCTTTGCCCGCCTGAATTATTCCAATGACATCCTTATGGGGCATATCCAGTATTACACCATCAGCAGGGGCTTTCAATACTGAAAGATATTTCAGTTCCTCTTCGAGTTTGTTCAGGTAAGGCTTAGTATTATCGATTTTCTTTACTATCTGATTCTCTTCAGCTTTTGCCTGGTTAATCAAATCCTCAGTATAACCGGTATTGATAATTTCAACACGCTGCCTTAGTCTTTCCAGTTCTATGTTTACCTGTTCATATTCCAGTTTGGCTTTTTCAACTTCCTGCTGACTCACATCGCCGGAGGCCTCTAATTTTTTCATTCTTTCATACTGTGCCTTATAATAAGCGCTGTCAGATTCGCTCTTACTTAACTGTTCTTTTATTTCCCAAAGCTCTTTCGGAAGCGGCATTTTTTCCAGTGATGTTGTTTTTGCTTTTTGTAAATCTAGCTCAGCCTGGCAAGTTTCCAGCATCTCACGGTACTCAAGTATTTTGTACTCAAGCTCCGGCAAAGTGAACTTCATTAGCGGCTGGCCTTTTTTTACACTATCGCCCTCATTGACAAAAGGCTTTTGCCGTTGCTCAAGATCCTTCGAAGCATAGATATATTGATACTGTCCCGGCCTAACAACACCTTGGGCGGTATAAACATCTTCGATTTTCACGAAAAGAATCGTAAATAATATTAATATCGCAAGAACAAGAGAGACGTTTAAAATTTGTCTTATCTTCTTCAGCCTTTTGCCAAAAGGCATCGGCGGTTTACTGTCCTTTTGCAGTTTGCGAATTCTCAATCTACCCAAAATGGAATTTTCCGAGTCGGGCTTAAAGCGGTTGAGTATTTTCTTCCCATTTTCTTTGTACTTGCCCATTGCTCTTACTGACCTCCACCATTGCCATTTTGGGATTGATGCTCGGTGTCATTCTTAATATCCTGAGTGTAGAGAGAGGCATAAAGTCCGTTTTTGGCGAGTAGGCTATCATGGTCACCCTGACTCACCACCCTGCCTTTGTCCAATACCACGATCTTGTCGGCGTTGCGGATCGTGCTTAGCCTGTGAGCAATTATAAATACCGTTCTGCCCCGCATCAGCCTTTCCAGTGCTTCCTGTACGAGCTTTTCACTGCGGGTATCAAGCGAACTGGTGGCCTCATCGAGCACAAGTATGTCCGGGTCCTTTAGCAGTGCCCTTGCGATCGATATCCGCTGCCGTTGGCCGCCGCTTAGAAGCTGTCCCCTTTCACCGACCTGGGTGGCCATGCCGTTTGGCAATTCATTTATAAATTCGAACGCATTGGCCTGCCTGGCAGCCTCTTCAACAAGAGCATTGGACGCTCTTCCACTACCGTAACATATATTATCCATTATCGTACCGGAAAACAGAAACGGCTCCTGCAGCACAATGCCAACGTGCTTCTGATAGCTCTTGAGTTGAATATTGTGAATGTCTATGCCATCGATAAGTATCTTGCCTTCTGTTACGTCATAGAACCTTGTCAAAAGGCTCACGATGGTCGTTTTCCCCGAACCGCTGGGGCCTACAAGCGCCACTGTTTCATCGGGGCGAGCCTCTATATTGATGTTCTGCAGTATCGTAGCTCCAGGCTCATACTCGAAACTCACATTTTCAAGCTTTACATGACCGTTGATTTTCTCAATAGGCTTGGCATTTGGACGATCAACCACCTTTGGCTGGATATTTAGTATTGAAAGTATCCTCTCAAGGCCTGTCCTTGCATTCACCCAGATAACCGAAAGTTGTGTTATTTGACCCAGCGGCGTAAACATCATCACTACAAAACTAAGATAAGCCACATAATCTCCGACTGTCATGGTCGAACGCGTTGACATTACAAT
>CAZOPG010000259.1:0-3570 GCA_964581585.1 uncultured Planctomycetaceae bacterium
GACTCTGGTAACATAATCAGTCTCAATTTCTTTAGTTACCGAAAGAGCATATTTCAGACCCGACTCACAGGCATAATGCGCCTTCTGGTAATCGATAATATACTGCTGCCGGTGACGCTGCGCAACCAAGGCTGAACTCAGTCGATAGACGATAGCAGACAGTGCTGCCAGCACCACGATAGTTAATATTAACGCGATACCGCTTTGCCTTCGGCAGAATAACCTGTTTTTTTTATTTTCTCTATACATCATTGTCATTCCCGCAAAGCCGGCGACTCAGGTTTTCTTTCATTCGGCTCCGTCTCAATCTCATTCGGCTCTGATTCAACCTCGTTTGGATCTGATTCGTCGATCGGTAAAATATATTCCTCTTTTACAAACGCATAAATAATCTCCCTGGTTCGGTCAACTGCAATAGTTCGGCTGATCGTCTCTTCCTCGGGCACCTCATATTCTCCCGTCAGGTTTTCAACAGGTTCAGCAAAAGAAAGCATAATCATCAACGCCATCGGCAACTTTTCGTCGGTCCATTTATCGAGCAGCTCCTCCCTTTTGATAACCTGAACACCGAAATGTGTAAGGCCTTTGCAGATGGGAACAAAAAGTTCTCTCTGATAATTTTCTTTTGGCTCATCGAGCATACGATCTTCAACCATATAGCCGCTGTGAGCACGATACAGGATCATGCCGTCATCATCAGGGTCCTTTTGGCTCTGCCAGACTATTTTCTTGAATGTCTGGGGCTTGTTGTTGGTATCATAGATCGTGCTCTCAATGATCAACTGTCCGCTTGAATAATTTCCTTCGGCCTGCTTGTTATTAACGATTATTTTTGTATCAGTTACCGTTACTATCATACTGTCAATATCTTCAGCGATCCGCTGGAGGATCTCCGTCGGCAATCCATATCGTTCGATCCGCTCGTTAATCGCCGCCGCCGCACGCCGGACACTGCTGTATATACCAAGAGCAGCGATCATAATCATAGCTGAGATAATCAACGTCGCGAGCGTCTCAGCAAGCGTAAACGCACCTTTTTTTTTAGTTAAATTGTTCATTTTGATTTAAGTATTTCCCCAATGTGTTTCCAAAAAATATCAGACGGCACATCATTCCAGTTTTCATAACCTTCCGGAGGAGTCCCCAACCACTCATAAGTGCCATCATCATTATACTCTTCAGCCTCAGGGTTTGTATCAGGTTCTAGTATAAGCTTCGGATTCTCTTCCTCATACTTATCGACTTTGGTTTCGACATCCGGAATCTTTTCTAACGGTACAGATTCCTGGTCGCCGCCGCCCATAATAACTTCGCCATTTACAACTTTGATATTTTCGACTACCATCGTCCCTACACTGCCGTCTTCCTTAGCATACGAAATCTCCTGGCCGATGAGCGATTGTGCATAGCTTAATTCGATATCTACTCCGCCTCCGCCTTCGTATTCTTCCAGGCTCAGCAGACCCATTTCGTATGCTTTCCTTCTTTTTTCCTGTTCGAGAATCAGGAGCATCTGTTCTCTGGTAAGGCTGGTGAGCCAGTGTTCCAGTTCTACTTTTTGATCCTCACCTTTGCTGTCAACATAGCTTGCAGAGCAAAGTCCCCTGACCCACATGCGGCTCGTTATAGGCTCATAAAAGCTTTCAACGATAGTTTCCCACTCTATCTCCGGATTAACGCTGCTTGTGCCGTATTCGACCGTTTCTTTTACCGACAGCGACCCCAGCATTTTTTCCATATTCTCTCTGGCCAGTTCAAACGCTTCCATTTTCAACTGGCTATCGATAACAGAATCGATACAGCGGTTTATCACCACCATTACCGATGTGCCGATGATGGCCAGAATCAACAGAGCCGCCGTTACTTCGATCAAGCTAAAGGCTCTGGATCTTTTACGCAGCGAAATTTTATTAAAAAGCAATTTCATCAGGAATTTTTGGCCTCAAAATTTCCACATCGCCATATTCCAGGCGAATCATCCTGCTTAGCCTGTTTATCACAATAGAATATTCATTTCCTTCGTCATCGGAGATAACCACTTTACCTCCATACTGCCAGCCTACCCTGCCGGCCCGAAAAAGTGCTGTCGATTCGTTCGTTATCTCACCATCGTCAAACATCACATATATCAACTGAAAATCATCATTGAATTCGCCGGTAAGAATAACCTCCTCTTCGAGAATATCCTCAACGGCAACCAGCCCGGTTGTTATTTCACGCAGCATATAGCTCTGCTCAGCAAAATCGAGGATAATTTCATACCTTCTTCCACTTTCAGCAGCAGTGGCCGCGGCCATTCTAAAAACTTTAATAAGTTCGTGTGACTGGTTCTTAAAACCGCTATTATAAAGTAAGCCGCTCAGATTAAACATCGCCAACATTGTGAACATCGCGATAATGGATATAACAACGATCACCTCCGAAAGCACAAAGCCGCTCTGTCCCGAGCGAAAAACATGTGATCTGAGCCTGTTCATAAATCAATACGCGTCGGTACTGTGTATATCGGCATCATATTCTTCCCCGCCTTCTTCGCCATCGGCACCGTAACTTATTATAACATAGGGCTTACCGCTCTCAGGATACCGCTGATAGATAAACTCATTGTCCCATGCATCCAGAGGCACTTCGGTAGTATCCAGATAACCGCCGGGCTGATAATTACGAATATCGCCCGAAGGATCGACAAGGATTTCAAGCCCTTCATCTTCGGTCGGAAACCTGTTCGTGTCCATCTTGAACTGGGCCACCGCATTGTGAAGCGTTTTCAGGTTCGCCCTCGTCGTAACTACACTTGCCTTATCAGTCTGACCCAAAAAGTTCACCGCCGCAACAGCCGCCAGCAAACCAATGATTATGATAACAGCCATAATTTCAACAAGTGTAAAACCGCTTCGATTATTCTTTCTGTTTCTCTCCATATCAAATTCCTTTCTAAATACTGAACTAAAAATCTCCAGCTGAGAATCTAAGTATCGGCAGCAGTGATGCCAGAGCTATCATGCCAACAAAGAATGCCATTATAACAATTATTACCGGCTCGATCGCAGCGCTGAGCCTGTCGACAACCAGGTCAGAGGAGGATTCGAGATTATCGCTTATACTCTTTAACATTTTCGGTAACTCGCCGCTCTTCTCGCCGACCGCAACCATGTGTGCGATAGCCGGGTCGATCACGCCGCTTTCACGCAAAGGTGTTGCAATATCGGCACCGGACAGAATCCTCTCTCTGGCTTTTCTTACGGCACTGCTCATTATCGTATTGCCTGTAACCTCAGAAACCACCCGAAGTGATGCCGCCATACTCAGCCCGGAATTCAATAGCGTTGAGAGAGTCGATGCAAACCGTGACACCACCCTCTGCTTGAACAACGGCCCGAATATCGGGATAGATAGTGCCAATTTATCACGCAGATAAGCGCCTCTTTCCGTTTTAAAAAAACGCTTTATACTCCACACTGAGACGATCGAGACGATCAGTACCGCAGGCCACCAGTGAATCAGAACATAACTAATACTCATCATAGCTTTGGTGATCCAGGGAAGTTCCTGGCCTGTCTTTTCGATCTG
>CAZOPG010000260.1:0-3543 GCA_964581585.1 uncultured Planctomycetaceae bacterium
AATAGTTTTTCGTTGGGCCGCCAAGATGCTCCCACGGCAGAATATCTTCCTTTGAAAAACTCCTCTGAGCCATCCGCTCGATATCAAAACCGAATTTTTCAAATGCCCTTTGCCAGAGTTGATAATCAAAACACTCGTTCCACAGATCAAACCTTGCCCCGCTCTTAAACGCGTATTCAATCACATCCGCCATTCGTCTATCCGCCCGGCCGACAGCAGACTCGAGCACGCTGCGCTCTATATCGTGAAATTTGAACTTAACGGAATTTGCGCGAAGCTCACGTTTTCGAGTCAGGATGATCGCCTTTGCCTTTTCAAAATACTCAGCCCGCTTTTGCCCCAGCCATGCAAAAGGCGTATGTGCTTTTGGCACGAGCCAGCTTACAGCAGCGTTTATCTGTGCTGCTCTGCCGGATATTTTTCCCCGAAGATTCGCTATTTCAACACATAAATCAACAATCCGTTCGATATCCTGCTCAGTTTCTTTTATGAATCCCACCATAAAGTAGAGCTTCAATCGGCCGAATCCTTGTTTATATGCCGCCTCAACAGCAGCAAAAAGATCATCGTCGCTGATAGGTTTGTTTATAATAGTTCGCAACTTCTCACTGGCCGCCTCAACCGCTATCGTCATCCCACCCTTTCTTACAAAGCTGACAAGTTTCGGCAAAAGCTTCAACTGCTTATCCACTCGCAAACTCGGGAGCGAAAGTCCTACATGTTTCGGCGAAAAATAATCATTAAGCTTTTTTGTTAATTCTTCAAGATGCGGATAGTCCGCAGACGAAAGGCTCAGCAAACTGACCGTGTCAAAGCCGGTTGCATCATAATTAGCCTTTGCTATTTCGACAATTCTATCAACGCTGCGATATCGTATCGGCCGCCTGCAAAAAGATGCCTGGCAGAATCTGCACCTGCCGGGACAACCCCGCATAATTTCAACGCTGACACGTTCATGCACCGCCTCGACAAATGGCACGATTGGCCCGGAAGGAACCGGAGCATTGTCAAAATCTTCAACAACCGCATTTTCAAATCGACTTGGCAAACCCTCGACCTTAGGTCGGAAAGATTTTATACTATCGCCGTCATATTCAAACTCATAAAGCGAAGGCACATAACAGCAATTGAATTTCTCCGCAACATCCCGCAATATATCTTTTTTTTTCGAGCCTTGGCGTTTGTGTTCCATCAAAAGCTGAGCCAATTCTACAATTGCCTCTTCACCCTCACCCAGCAGAAAAATATCAACAAATTCCGCAATCGCCTCACAGCAGTTGCTCATACCGCCACCGGCAAGTATTATCGCCTCGTCTTCTCGCCGATCTTTGCTCCGTAAAGTTACCCCAGCCAGGTCAAGAATATTGAGCATATTTGTATAGCAAAGCTCATTAGTAAGACTAAACGCCAGAACATCGAAATCCTTAACAGCAGCCTTGGACTCCAGCGTGAAAAGCGGAATATCTTTTTCTCTAAGAACCTGCTCAGCATCCGTCCACGGGCTAAAAACCCGTTCAGCGGCAACATCTTTCAGACCGTTGAGTATATCGTATATGATCGCCAGACCCGTATGGCTCATTCCGATTTCATAAACATCGGGAAAACACAGACCAACCGTCAAATCAACCTCAACTAGATTCTTCTTTATCTGGTTGATCTCACCGCCAATATATCGACCAGGCCTGCGAACAAACGGCAAAAATTGTGATTCAACCGTCTCAGACAATATTTTAAATTTCTTATTATTCATAGTCACATTATATCAACTGGAACAAAAAATGTAATTGATAATTCATTGTAATTCGTCAATAATCAGAGAATGACAAAAAAACATCTGCAAATACTAATTGGAGTGTTAATCGCTGTCGGGGTTATTGCCGCTATGCTGAATTTTCGCCCCGCCACTGTCAACAAGTTCCTGGCAGTTGACAGCGGCCACCGTCAGATAATGGGCACGTTCGCTCGCGTCGTTGTTGTTGCAACCGATGATGAAACCGGATGGGAGTGCATCGAAGCGGCCTTTGAAAAAATCCGACTCATCAACGTGTTAATGAGCAAATACAGGCCGGACTCTCAAATCAGCAAAGTAAATGCCGCCGCCTTTAACGGCCCAGTCGAAGTAGATAAGCTTGTTTTCTTCCTGCTGGAAAAATCAATCGCATACAGCAAAAAAACAAATGGGGCTTTCGATATAACTGTAGGCCCGCTGATTAATTTGTGGAAACAGGCCGAAGAGGCAAATTCATTGCCCAGCGAAGAAGCCTTAGCAGTGGCAAAAGCAAAGGTAGGCAGTGACAAACTCCAGCTCAACGCCGCCAAACACACCGTCAGATTCGCCGTCGATGGCATGAAACTCGACCTTGGCGCAATCGCCAAAGGATACGCCATCGACCTCGCCATCGAATCGGCCAAAGAACGCGGCGCTGCCGGCGTTATGGTTGACATTGGAGGAGATATCCGCTGTTTCGGGACAACGCCAAAAGGTAAAAAAAACTGGCTCATCGGCTTGCAGAATCCCGTCGATACCAGGCCCAATACGAAAAATATTATAAGCAAACTCAAGATTTCCAACGGGCAGTTACTACCAGCGGCAATTACAGAAGATTTGTCATTATCGACGGCAGGAAGCACAGCCACATCATCAATCCAACCACATCAAACAGTGCCGAAGAATTGTCGAGCGTAACCATCATCGCCTCCAAAGCCGTCGATGCCGACGCACTGGCAACAGCCGTCAGCGTCCTCGGCCTGACAAAAGGACTTGAACTAATAGAAAGCACCCTCGGTGCCGAAGCAATACTAATCACAAATCAGCCGGACGCGAAAATAAGCACTAGCAGCGGTGCAGAAAAATATATCCAATAACCTGTCAAACCGACCGATTTATGTGTCGAAATAATACAACTCTTTCTTTTGCAAGGCCTTATGTATCATAGAAAAGCAGCAACCCGCAGAAATTCTCTGCTGAGGGAAAAAAACAGAACAACCATCAGCAGTTTACAGGCCTATAAAAGAGCCAAATTCGCAAAGCATATTTTTGTTTTTCTTTTTTAGTTTTCGGAGTTGAAATTCATCTGAGATGGGGTATAGTGCGATAATTAAATAATTTCTAACTTAATTCGAAGGAGCGTGATTATGGTCAATCGAACAAGTGGTAAGTTGCTGGGTTTGCTTTGTATAATTGTAGCGGTATCATGCGTATCTGCGGCTGAGGATGTGTACGACAGGTCGCATCCGCTGGGATTGGATTATTGGCATCCTTACGGCAGATTCAGTATGGATTTTGAGACGCCTCATATCAAATGGGCCAAACCCCTGGCTGGCGGTGAGATTAAGGCGATGGTTCTGGCTCCTGAATGGACATACCGTGAAGTGGTGGAACTTGCCCAAAGGCTCGATGTGAAGATTACGCCTTGGATGTGCTATAGTACTGAAGAATTGAGCACAAGTGGTGGCGATCCTGCCTCTAGTGCCTACACTGTATCTCGGCCTTTGACTTGCCGGCTTCTTGATGAATATTTGCAGAAATCATTTGATGTTTAC
>CAZOPG010000261.1:0-3513 GCA_964581585.1 uncultured Planctomycetaceae bacterium
TGAGTGTTGCGTCAGATGCCACCGTCACATCGCCAACAATATGATAAGGACTGTTCGACAGCGTCCAGGTCGTATCGGAACTGATCGTACCGGAAACTGCCACTGATGGTTCTTTGGTGCCAGTAATCGTGTTGCTGCTAAAACCAGGAGTGCTTGTGCCTGACATATAATACACCGAATTGCTCCCAACACTTTCAATTGTGTTGCCAGAAATTGTCGGTGATGCATTATTGATATGGATACCATAGCTCGAAGAATTGGTTATCTCGTTGCTGGAAACTAAACCATCGGCGTTTGTGTAAATACCTGTCGGGCAAGAGGAGATTGTGTTATTTGAAATATCTGCTGTGAAATTGCTATTGCTCACATAAATGCCTGTATTGGAAGAACCGGAGATGTCATTGCCGGAAATATCAGGAGAAGAATCCAAACTACTGCAACCCACAAAGTACAACCCATAAGGACAATTTCTGAAGACATTATTACTGATTTGCGGACTGCTGGTATAACTCTGCTCGGCATAATAATAGACTGCTTTATCATAAGCATATTCGAAGGTGCAGTTGCTTATCGTTGGTGAGCAGTCATTGATCCAGAGCATATAATGAGTGCCGCTATAACGATGGCCTCCATATCTGAAAATCGCATGATGAATTGTGGAGGAATCATTATTGATTTTAACATAGCCCCAATCATTTTTGCTCGGTGAAGTTGAAGAGCCATCCCCATTGGAATCTCCACCGTAAACATCATCACGGCTCGAAGTGAATATAACTTCATTACCGGAAGTACCCAGAAGATTCAGGGTGCCGTCGACAAACAAACGATAATTATAATGCTCATTAACACGGGCCTCAAACTTAACTATAACTCCAGCTTCAATCGTGAGTGTTGCGTCAGATGCCACCGTCACATCGCCAACAATATGATAAGGACTGTTTGACAATGTCCAGGTCGTATCAGAACTAATCGTACCGGATACCTCTGTTGGCTCAACTGGATCGCCGCCATCCGTTTCAGTTGTAGCAACTAGATCGAGATCTTCATAGCTGCTTGTAGTCGCCATGCTTATGTAATACTTGCCCGCAGGAGGACTAGGGATTGTGATTGAGCCGGGAATTGCACTGCTATAAGTGTATTCTCCAGCATGATAAAAGAAATCCGGCCTTGAATTTAACCTTGTATGTATCGAACCGTCACCAATACCATTTTGTGCAATAATCTTAAGCAGCTCTGTATCGGCTGGTACATCAATCACAAAATAATTGGCGTTATAGCTATAGCTGCCTTTTACATCCATGCTCAGATTTGATTCCCATGCTCCCATTACCAGTGGAGTATCGCCGTCGTCAACCGTAAATGTTCTAAAGACACTGTCTGGCTGTCCAAGAATTATTTCAAGAACCTGATTAGAATATTCCTGTGGACTCAAGTAATTTGCATCAGGCATAGTTCCAACAGTGCTTAGAATCGGCAACAGAATATCTCGATTCATTTCAAATTTATATAAATCAAAATTAGCATTTTGAAGCGAAAAGCTTACACCGCTGGTGCCGCCCCAAGAAAAACTACCCCAATTAATGCCTCCGTCACGAATAAAAGAAATACCCGAAAATGAAAAGAACGGCGTTGAAAAATTAAGGAAGTCCATTGTTTCAGGTCGATAGTCAGCTGTCCCAGTTTGGCTTCCATCAAATTCGTGTGAAATAACTCCCCCACCAAATCCTCCTTCAAAACTAGTTGAACTTAAATTTACAACTCCAAGGTTGCCGGTTACCCACACAGTAACCCATTCATCATTACCCTCAGCCGTAACTTGGCATAAGTCCGCTAAATCAATAAATATGGCACCGCCTGCATCAAGTGCAGGGATACCAAGAGGAGTGTTAATTATATTTACACTTGTAGACAGAGAAAGCAAGGGCTTTAGCCCACTGATGTATGCTTCATCAACAGATACCTCATCAACTAGCTGTATCCAACTATTTATCTGAGTAACAAAATTGCTTGGAACTGAACTCAATAATGGAAGTGAAAATGAAAGCATTCCAAGGTCAGGATTCTCTACCCATGCAGGTATTTCTGTATGTAACAGGCTTGAATCGAAAGAATTTTCCATGAGATAGGTAGCGGTATTAAAATTATCCCATATTTGGGTAACAGCATAGTATTGGCCACCACGCAATGATTCATGTAATACAATATCAAACACAATAGCTTCTTGAGCACCAGGTGAAATCAATCCTGTCTGAATTGGATAAATATCATAAAAGCCTTCCGGCCATCCTGCACCGACTGCGGTGTAGTGAGCGAAGCTAAGCCCAATCCAGAAACTTCGAGTCGTATCCCCCGTATTCTGAACTGTAACCGTAGTCTGAGCCTGTTGACCTCTCGTAAGCAGTCCTGTTGGAACTGTAAACGCAGTAATTTCTGCGTTGTCCACTGCAAACGCTGTGGAAGCACATAAAAAAACAAGCAATATCATAATAGTTTTTATATTCATTACTGTCTCCTTGAGGATATCCGATAAATCACCACTTCCCCCTAAAAAAAGGGATATGTATTTTACACCATTTCAGTCAACAATTCAACCTCAAATATTTCGCTCTATTTCCTTTTCTTATAAAGATTTATGGGCCAGGGATACATCGCCTCATCTTTCCTGTTTGAATTTCTTATCACTCATATCAATATTTGTACAGCGTTCCCAATTGTCAGGGTTTGATGGTTCCTGTTTGCCTCGCAGTATCAAATATGTGAGCCAATACGATTTGCGCAATTTTCCGGTTTCTTTATCCTTGGTCTTAAGCCAGCCTGTAACGCGATAAGCACCCAAGTTTACCCAGCGATCTTTACTTCGATCCACTGTGTACAATCCGCCGCCAATAAAGCCTACTCGGTCATTTAATTTTCTCCATACTAAGTCCATGGATTTACGGTATGCGCCTTCTTCTATTTCTGTCATGTGCGTTTTATCCCACCACACAATAGTAGCTACAACAGCGGTTAATACGACAAGAGTTATTATTATAGGTTTCTTCTTGATCTTAATATCTGTATCAATTGTAATTTTCATTTATCTGTCCTTATAAAAGTAAATATTAACATTAATGGAATGGGATATAAACATCAACATCAAGGGCCATCCAATTGAATGGTTTGCTCGGATTATAGCCTTTCCAGTTTATATCGGTCTCCCAAGAATATTCCTTTTCTTTGTCGTTTACGGTTACCGTTATGGTCCCTTTGCATGCAAGGCGATACGGGTTCTTTTCGGTCGGTATTGTTTCCTCAACATTTAATCGCACAAATCTAATTCGTGAGCGATGAATGGGAGATTTTCTGGGGTGATTAATATATTCCATAACAACGTCTTTACATTTATCGTGTATCCCCTGTTTCCACTGGCGGGCTTTGTGTATTTTCTTAGCTGCAAATCCGCCACCAATTATCAAAATCAACTTGAATTTTAATTTGAAGCGCAACGCTTCGCTGTTTTTATCAGCCCGCTTT
>CAZOPG010000262.1:0-3507 GCA_964581585.1 uncultured Planctomycetaceae bacterium
GCGGATATGCCCGAGATCATGCAAATCGCAGAACGTCATGGATTGATTGTTGTCGAAGATGCAGCACAGGCAATCCTTGCCGGGTTGGACGGTATGTCGGTTGGTTCCTGGGGTGCAACGGCGGGGTTCAGTTTACACCCCCTCAAAAACCTTAATATATGGGGTGATGGTGGAGTCATTGTTACTCGCTCGAAAGAATTATATGATAAACTAAGGCTCTTCCGTAATCATGGGATGAATACACGTGAGGAGATTTCTTTTTGGAGCCATAATTGCCGATTGGATACAATACAGGCTGTCATTGCCAATCGTCAAATCAATGATGTTCATCAGATAACGGATCAAAGAACAGCAAATGCGAAGCGATACGATGAAGCCTTTTCCGATTTGTCTGACTATATAATAATACCCCCTCGCAATCCGAACAAAAAGCAAGTTTATCATACGTATGTGATTCGTGTTCATGATCGTGATAAATTATTGGAGCATCTCCTCAATCAAGATATTCGCGCAAAAATTCATTATCCGATACCGCTGCATCTACAAAAAGCAGCGGAGGAATTGGGATACAAGAAAGGCGACTTCCCCGTTTGCGAGGATCATTGCCGCTCCATTATTACTCTGCCTGTCCATCAGCATTTGACGGAAGACGAAATAGATTATGTCATTGAGCAAGTCTGTTCATTCTATACCAAGTAACGATCTTATCATTGGAGTTGATTTTGATAACACGATCATTTGTTATGATGATATCTTAAATAAATTGGCCCATGAACTGGGTTTGTCTGTATCTTTCCCATGTTCGAAAAAGACTTTACGCGATCTGCTTCGTCAACTGCCAAATGGTGAAATAGAATGGCAAAAATGGCAAGCCATAATGTACGGTCCGATGATAGGTGAAGCCAAGCTTATTAGCCATGTTGGAGATTTTTTCAGAATTTGCCGTATGAAGAACGTTTCAGTCTATATTATCAGCCACAAGAGCGAATATGCTGCCCAGGATACAAAAGGAATCAATCTGCGAACCGCAGCGCTAAAATGGATGCATGACAGCCATTTTTTCTCAAAGGATGGTTTGGGACTAAATCGAGAGTCGATTTTTTTCTGTAATACCAAGCAAGAAAAGATTCAAAAGATAAAGCAGTTGGGGTGCAATTATTTTATTGATGATTTGGAGGAAACGTTTTTGGAAGAGGATTTTCCGCCAACAGTTCAGGGCATACTTTATTCACCAGCGGTTGATCATTCGCCAGCTATAAAAACGTTGATGATTGCGACCAACTGGAAAGAAATCACGCAATACTTTTTTCCCTTATGTTAACAGCGCTACCTTTAAGTCATTATCAGCAACTTGCCCAAAGAATGATCGACCAGCCCATCATTGACATGAAGTTCATCGGCGGTGGACGAAACAGTCGTGCCTATAAAACCATTTGTCCTGGTATTAACTATGTTTTTAAGGTCTATATGAAAAACGAAAGGGATCCTCGAGACCGGCTTGGCACAGAATTTTCGAGTCTGCGATTTCTTGAGGATTGCGGATTGAACAACGTGCCGAAAGCAATAATTGCTGATACTGTGAATTGCTGCGCCGTTTATGAATACATAAATGGGGCAAGAATAGTAAACAGTGACATTATGGATCAGGATGTAGATCATGCGGTATCATTTTTGAATATTTTGGAAGGTCTCAAACAATACGCTGTGGGTAGAAATATCACCGCTGCATCGGAGGCATGTTTTTCGTTTTCGGCAATATGGGAAAATATCTATAAACGCTGTGAGGACTTATCACCCAGCGTCCAAAACGAAGAAGCATATCCGGAATTAAGCGATTATTTTCAAAAACAATTCAATCCGGCAATGAAACAAATAGAAGCATGGTGTTGCCGTAAGCTTGATGAAGCATCATTGGCGCCGGAAGCTGAATTGGAGTTGGTTGACCGCACACTGAGTCCATCGGATTTTGGATTTCATAACGCCTTGAGAAAGATTAACGGAGAGTTGGTATTTCTTGATTTTGAGTATTTTGGATGGGATGATCCGGCAAAAATGGTTGTAGATATGTTACACCATCCTGGAATGTCCCTATCTTTATCTCAAAAGCGGCATTTTGTCAGCGGCATACTATTGCATTTTCGTGATTATCCGAAGTTGATGGAAAGGATAGAAATAGTTTACCCCTTATATGGACTGAAATGGTGCCTCATACTGTTGAATGAGTTTTTACCGGACAGGTTGCTGTTACGAAAATTTGCCGGAGTAAATACAGAAGACGCTTTATCGTTGCAGTCAGAACAACTAAATAAAGCAAGGTTACTATTAAATGATACCCTTAACAAATATAATGACTTCCCCTATTTCAATTAAGACATCTCCTACCAATACAACACCTTTAGACAGGCGCTCGCGCCAGTTTCGTATTCAAATGGTCAAAATGCTTGAAGCGGCGAAACGTGGGCACATGGCGTCTGCGTTTTCATTGGTAGAGATTTTACGTGTTCTGTACGATGACATATTAAGATACTATCCGAAGGATCCTCATTGGGCCTTGCGAGACCGCTGTATCCTGAGCAAAGGGCATGGCGCCTTAGCGCTCTATGTTTTACTTGCCGATAAAGGATTTTTCCCGGAAGCTGAATTATGGAGTTATTGTAAGGAGAAGAGCATTCTCGGCGGTCATCCCGAATATGGAAAAGTGCCGGGCGTTGAGGCCTCAACAGGGAGCCTCGGTCATGGTTTATCCATTGGAATTGGATTTGCCTTGAATGCAAAATATGTAAAGTCAGACCATCGCACGTTCGTCATTGTGGGTGATGGCGAATGTAACGAAGGGGCGATTTGGGAGGCGGCATTAGCGGCCAGCAAGCACAAATTGAGCAATTTGACGGTCATCGTGGATTATAACAAGCAGCAATCATACGCTACAACCTATGAGGTGCTTGATTTGGAACCCTTTGCCGCTAAATGGCAGGCATTCGGTTTTTCCGTACGTCAGGTAGATGGACACAACGTAGAGGAATTGCAAGGCGCCTTAGCAAAAGTTCCATTTGATTCCTCCAGACCAAGTGTTTTAATTTGCCATACGATTAAAGGAAAAGGCGTCAGCTGCATGGAAAATAATCTCGAATGGCACCACAAGAATTACCCGACTGCATCTGAAATCACAGCGTTAATAGCGGAATTGGAGTGCGATTAGTGCGTAAAGCCTGCCTGGATATGGTTTATGAAATTGCCCGGAAAGACGATAGGATTGTTTTTATAGGGTCTGATTTAGGGGTTGAAACGCTGAATCAGTTTAAAGAAGAAATGCCTGATCGTTTTTTTATGGAGGGTATCAGTGAGGCTAATATCATCGGGATGGCGGCCGGTTTAGCCCTTGAAGGGCGTATCGTTTACGTCAATACCATTGCCTCGTTTCTTACGCGACGATGTTTCGAGCAGGTTGCGCTAGATTTATGTTTACACAATGTCAATGTTCGCCTTATCGGCAATGGCGGTGGGCTC
>CAZOPG010000263.1:0-3480 GCA_964581585.1 uncultured Planctomycetaceae bacterium
ATGGATACCAGCTTCGAGGATGTATTACTCCTGAATCTTCGTGCATGGCAGTATAACTACTATGGCGAACCACCAGGCAATGCCTGTTCCAGTCTTGCGATTAGTCTTGATGATGGCACTGTGGCCTGCGCGGGGACATTGGACGGATCCTGTTGAATACTATTGTGGCCCGGTTTGCTTTGAGCCTGATGATGGCTATGGTGTGATTACATTTCCAATTACGGGTACAAGCTGGGCATTACGAAGCATCAATGAGGAAGGATTGGCTATCGGAATCTCCTCGACACTTCTTCCTGGACTGCGCAGACACGAAAATGCGATCAATCAGGATTTGGCGATGAGAATAATAATGCAAACATGTACAACAGCAGATGATGTCAGAGATTTTTGCAGGGAACATCCGTTTACGATGAATTTGGTTTGTGTTGATACACATGGCGGGATTTTTTGTGCGCACAACACCTCAGCGGGTCTTTTTGAAATACCTGCCCAAGGCAGTGCCGCAATGACAGATCACATTGTCAATGATGATATAAAAGGGCAACTGACGGCTATGGGTGTCCGTGAATTTCCAGAACCATATCCAACACGGCCAAGGCGAGAAAATCTTATTAATTTTGCTCGACAGTACAATGGTAAATGTACGGCCAAAGACGTTATGAAATTTATATCGACATGTGATGAGAATAATTCAGGCTCAATCAACAGGCATAACAGAGGTACAGCCTTTTTGACGTTTGCCAATCCGCAGAATGACCCGAAAACATTCTGGGTTCTTCAGCCTTATATTAAAGACCGACTTGATTATGTTAATGATAAATTTGAACAATTGAGGATTTCGTGAAATGAGTACGAGTGAAAAAGAAGTGCCTGTATTTGGTAAGCTAAACAATAACGTTAATTTATGTTTTCACCTCGCTTATAACAGCCGACACTTTGGCGCTAATTATGGCCAGCAATATCATAGCGACCCCGTTTATCGAGTTGAAACTGATATGAAAGTGGCTAAAGGTTTGTATCAGCAGTTTGGTAAATATGGGATGGGCAGTGTCGATCCAAAACCTTCGCCCGGTGTTGGTATTCAACCGTTGGATTTTATGAATGGCGCAATGGGCGGGAAGATGGTTTATAAGGAAAATACATCTGTTGAAACGCCGGACAAACCTTTGTCCGTAATCAAAACAATCGAAGATGTGCAAAATCTTGTCGATATCGACTGGGAAACTTCGCTGCTGTTGCAGAATTGCTTTGAACAAGCAGAAAAAATACAGCAGGCTTATCCGGATTCTTCTATCTGCGAGATTCAGAGCGTTTGGCAGGAAGGAGCCGATGGGCAGGAAAGTTTTCTGACTATGCACACACCATACACGACGGCGTTCAGGCTTTTCGGGCAAGAAATTCTTGAGAAGATGATGTTGGAGGAGGATTTTGCTGAGGCTATTTTTGAATGGCTGATGCGTCAATATCGATCTTTGTGGGATACTATTTGCAAAAAAAGGGGCTGGAAGGGGAACAAAATCCATTTTGGTGATTGCGCCGCTACTATGCTATCGCCTAAGATCTATGAGCGTATGTGTCTTCCATTGTATCAGCGATTGATGGAAAACTTTGAGCATTGTGTGATTCATTCTTGCGGACCGTCGAGCCATTTGCTTGAACTTTTTGCGCAGGTTCCTAAGGTTCGTCAACTGCAATTGGGGCATGGCACCGATTTGGCCAAGGCTCGGAAACTGTTTCCGGATAGTTATATTCTCGCGTACTATGAACCCTGGCGGCTTCTGTCAGAGAGTCCGGGAGAAATAGAAAAGGAATTGTGGAAAATGACAGAACAGTTAGAGGATAAATTTAATATTGGCTGTGGCGGCGCAGACCCTGATACGCCGCAGGAAAATGTTTATACATTCCTGGAAACCGCAGAGAAGATAAAGTCGTAGATTCAAATCGGAATGCAGAATGGTTGAAGCCGGCTTAGTCGGCGGCTGTTTTAAGTTTTTGCTCGGAAGTTAAGTTGTGTAGAAATTTGCTGATCTTGTGGCCAGCTTGAGTACATTAAAAAATAAGATATGATATTATGGATAGGAAGGAGTTGTTTTCATGTGTACAAAAAGATATATGCAGGCATTAAGATGCGAAAGGCCCGATGTTGTTCCACATCAGGTATGGCTACTTCATCCTGAGTTTATAAAAGATGCAACGGGAATCGATTATTATGAAAGACCCTTGGACGCATCTGTTCGTTTTCATGAACTCTTTGATGTTGATAACGGCGGTCCTACTGCCATCAGCAACGATCCCATACCCCGGCCTGGAGCTGGTACAACTGGAGATGGCGGCGAAGTAAGAGAAGAGGGATTTAATACGGTATGGCATATGGAAGCGCCTTTTACCAAGCCGGAACAGTTGTGGAATTTTGACCCTGACCCATGGGGCGAAAATTGCAAAAAGGCAATCGAACCTAATTATGCTACAAAAAATTTCAGATGGTGCTTTGAGCCCGATAGCTGGCCTGATCTGAGAGATGATGAGGATGCGGCATGGGAAAAGGTTGAAAAGGTTTATCCGGGTAAGTTTACTGACGCCAGAGGCTTTTACTGTACTACATTTATGTGGGGTATCTGCCTGTTCGGATGGGATGTGTTTCTGATGGCGTTGGGGCTGGACCCTGACAAGACAGGGCAGGCTCTGCAGCGAATCAGCGATATAACCGTTAGAATGTATGAATACTTTGCAACATGCGAGCATGCGAAATTTATCTGTCCGCATGATGATGTCTGTATCACGTCCGGGCCGGTGGTAAGTCCTGAATGGTATCGCAAATATATCTGGCCGCAATATGAGAAAATTTTTGCTCCCGTGAAAAAGGAGGGCAAACCAATAATCATCACAGCAGATGGGAATTTGACTAAGTTGGCGCCGGATATGGCAAAGGTTTTGGATGGGTTTATTTTCGAATCATCAACTCCTGCGGATTTTATGTTTGATAATTTCGGCAAAGATAAATGTCTCATCGGCGGTATCGATGTTCGTCCGCTTACCTTTGGAACGCCCGCTGATGTTGACAAAGAGGTCGCAAAAGTATTGGCCAAAGGCAGGGACTGTCCCGGATATGTGGCTGCGTGCTCAGATACCATACCAGCTAATGTGCCAATGAAAAATGTTTATGCATACTTTGAAGCGATAGAAAAATATCGTTATAGAAATTAAATTTATAGAAGTAAGGGCAACGATTGAGATGATAAAAGTTTCAAAAGAAAATGTATGTTATGAGATGTCGGCGAACAATAAGACTGTTCTGCAGGCAGAGGCTGGGGAGGATATTTGTTTTGAAACAAATGATTGTTACAGCAATAAAATTCAGAAAGCCTCTGACGAGTTTACCAAGGATATGTGGGGCACAGTGAACCCGGCAACGGGGCCAGTCTATATAAAAGGTGCGGTGCCTGGTGATGTTCTTTGCGTAGAAATAAAAAAGATTGATAT
>CAZOPG010000264.1:0-3470 GCA_964581585.1 uncultured Planctomycetaceae bacterium
TCTCTTTCATTGTAATACCCTTAAAATCCTTCCTTTTTTATAAGAATAAATTTTTAATCGCAGTGGAACACTTCTTCCATATCGGCCCACCACTGGCCGGGTTCAATTGTGTCCAGAGGTTGCTGGCACGGCTTACAAAGGCTCCACCACTTCTGGGTTGTTGCATCGGCTGCCATAAGAGCCATATCAGCTTCATAATCATCCCCAATATACTCAAAATAGCTGAAGAGATAGCCGTCTATGTAATAGATCGAGTAATTGTGAAGGTTACATTTTTTAATCATCTCCAGCACATCCGGCCAGACAGCAGCGTGAAGCTCTTTATACTCATCCAGTTTTTCCGGTCTTACCTTTATTACCGCTCCATATCTTTTCATCGAATCAATCCTTAATTTGGGTTGTTTTTATATCTGATCCTGAACTGCAGGTCTGTAATTGAAGGCAGGCCAGGTGCCGATTTACACCGCTTCTTCAAAATGGCTTCAAACTTATTATCTCCTTTTATAATAGATGCAGGTTCCGGGCTGGCTCGCAACAGGAATATCCCGCAGGCCGTGGGAGAACGACCTTCGGTGGCGTAAACTACCTCCATAGGCAGGGGCTTATCATTTAATTTGAATTCAAGTTCGTCATCGTAGGTAAGATGTTCAACTTTTGTCCTGAGGATAATATCCTTCAATACCCCGGTTTGTGCATGCCCAGGCACATCGTCGCCAATACGAATATTAATCGCACGACTCGATCCCAGTGGTAATTCGACAGGAAGACGTCCTTCCAGAGATAATACATGTTCATGCGTCCGAAACTGTCCTGCAAGATTATCTACGGCATAGATTTTATCCGTCTTTTTAAGGGCGATTGGATCACCAATGTGATGCAGCAAGGGTGCGTGAGGATCAAACATATTGAACAGGTAAATCCCATCGGCTCCAGCATTCCATGCACGCATAGCAGCACCGCACCAGGCTTCCGGCTTTGCTGGGCCTTCCGTATTTTCCAGATAGTTAATACCCACACCGGTCAGACCGGCGTAGACCGGCACTTCGTAACGATGCCCCAACATAGCGAGTTCTTCGACCGGTCCGGTAAATGGCTCACCCTCAAGTGAACTAATCACTAAATCAATAAGATCGTCAACAAGCCATTTTTCAATATCCAGACCTATTTCTTCGTTACATCTGACTCGGCTGGGAATCCGGCAAGCGATTAGAATTGGGCGGTCTCTTTTTTGACCAGCCTCCTCAGTTACTTCCCGTACCTGGCGCATAAAACCAGTCATGATTTCCAGATGTTCGGGTTCAACCGGCCTGCCTTCCAATGTGGGACGAAAGAATATCGGCTGACGCATAAAGTCAAGTTCGATGCCATCAATATCATACTCTTGGCAAACTTCTCGAATAATTGCCAACTGTTGCTCACGGATTTCCCGCTGACCATAATCAACGGCAGTAGCATACATGTGTGGTTCCATAAAAGGTGAACGCGGTCTGCCAATATCAGTTGGCTGAAAAAGAAGCAGTTGTGGATGGTCCTTTTTAAATTGCGAATACATGTTCGGATACCAGTTGTCGTGAATATCATTCATTCGAAGAGACCAGAACATTTCGATTCTGTTTTTGCGACAGAAATCGAGAGCTAATTGCAAACAATCCCACCCTTGGTCAATGAATATTCTGGCTTGATTGTTCGGAATGTCTATATCGCCTCCAGCAAAGAGTTCCGCGATTTTGGAATTATAATTATGCCGATTAAAACTCCACATACTTGTATTGTAAAAAATGGAATCGACATGAGGTTTCTCCAACCCGTTAAACCGCTGGGCCCAAAAGGCCTCCGGAGTCGCTTCGGGAGCGGTATACGCGTCATCGCCATCGTTGTTCATAATGATCCGGCGACGCCGATGAGCTACTTTCTTACGTTCTTTTTCCCATTCATTCTTCATTGTAATCTTCCACGCTTATTTATACTGTTAACTACTCAGGCCAAAATGGAAAAATAAAAGGATGTCCGTCATGCCATCTAATTGGTTGGACTCTAAGAACATATTTGTTCTCTGTCGGGTCATAATAGTAGTAACTGACAAGCCAGCCGAATTGAGTGTCCAATATTTCAAAGGCCGCTGATCCGCCAGAAGTTGCTTCTGGATTCATAACAGGATACACTCCCGCCCAATCCCATCCTGTAGGAGAGCCGTGAAAATAGCTACTGTTTTCCCACGACCAGCCCTTCAGTGGCTCATCCGACCACAGGTGGTAAGTCTTCGTAGTGGAATTGTCAGTTATCCACAAATGCCATTTGCCGTCTTTTTCCATAAGAAAGGGTGATTCAGGAATGCCGAAACCTACCTCGGTCCATTTCGTGAATTTATCCGCCGGCTTTTCGAGTAGAAATATGGGGCCTATGTCCTGCCAGTGAATTAAATCCGTCGAGCGTATCGCGCCGACACAACCGACCGAATCCTTTGTCATTTCTGCGAAGAGCATAAGGTAGCCATCCTCGAATGGCATTACATGATAATCACGACAATGCTTCACTCTGGGCCAGGCGTAATATTTTGCGTTTGGAACATAAACAGGATTATCATCATATAAATCCCAGTTTTCCAAATCTGTTGAAACCGCAAGAATGATGCCAGCTCCTTCTGCACCAGCACTTACACTGACATCGGTACGATTTGCGTAAAGATAAAACGTCCCATCTTTTTCGATTACCGAAGGAGCTCCATCGACCGGAGCCGGCCGATGCAGCTGCCAATCGCAGAAATCAGCAGTCGAGGCGTGGCCGACTTCTATATCCTTCTGCCCCAGGCACGATTCTGCCTGTTTTCCACGGATATAAAAGACGTGCCACCGCTTATTGTGGTAAATCCACGAATGGTCCTTGATGAAATGGTCCGGATCGGCAAAGTAACCCCGCCTTGTCTGCTCTTTGCGGAACCGAGCATTCAACTTCCAGCTGTAGGGACTTGTGGGAACTGGTTTGGAATCCACTATTAAATCTCTTTGCTGTTATCTTAACCGTACTATTTTGCCGCTATCGGCAGATTCTTCCGCCGCGAAAACCAGCTTCATCGTCTCAAGAGCATCACTTGCCGGCGTCATAGGCTCCAAACCCTCGGCAATTCTGCGTATAATATCCTTAGTCTGGTCAAATGTACTATGAAAATAGCGGTCATCCTCATCGACGGACCATGTCAAATTTTCAACCCATTTGCTCGTAAAGCCTTCAGGTGGGTTAGTAAACTCCCACCGCTTTATGTGCCTGCCGAATACATCTGTATCAGCAGCTCCCTTTGTTCCAACGACCATGAATCGCAGACAATGGCCGTCTCCTATCTGTTGGTTAATCACATTTAGCAGGGGGTCGCCATCGAACTTAGCACCCACAGCCATCATAAATGTCATATGACTTACGGCGCCATTTTCGAATCGATATGTAGTATAATAATTGTCGTGCACTTCGTAGTAAGG
>CAZOPG010000265.1:0-3452 GCA_964581585.1 uncultured Planctomycetaceae bacterium
TCCGGGGCATTCCACGCTGACCTTCGAGAGATTCGATAAGCGCGGTTTCTTCTCCGCAGACAAATGCTCCCGCACCCATACGCACCTGTATATCAAAATTAAATCCAGACCCGACAATGTCATCGCCCAAAAATCCAAATTCCCTCGCTTGGTCAATGGCGATATTTATATGCTCGACAGCTATTGGATACTCGGCTCTTACATAAATAAATCCCTGGTCAGCCGCGATAGCGTAAGCGGCGACAATCATTCCCTCAATAACTCTGTGCGGGTCGCCCTCTAAGAGTGCCCTGTCCATAAAAGCACCAGGGTCACCTTCGTCGGCATTACAGATAAGATATTTTTCTTCTGACTGCGATTTACGGCAGAAGTTCCATTTCACTCCCATAGGAAATCCAGCCCCGCCCCTGCCCCGCAGACCGGAAGCTATCACTTCATCAATTACCTGCTGAGGTTCTTTCTCAGCCACTGCTCTCATCGTAGCGACATAGCCGCCTTTTTCTATGGCGTCTTCAATCCGTTTCGGGTCGATTCTGCCGCAGTTTTCAAGTACCTGTCTTTTTTGCTTTTTGTAAAAATTAATATCCTTTATATCCGCGACAACCTCACCGTCCTGCTTTGCAGCAAGTCGCTCAACGATTTTACCCTGTTCAATCGTTTCGGAAATTATCTCTTCGACGTCTTCAGGCTTGACATGACCATAAAGATATTCATAAGGCTCAATGAGTACCAGCGGAGCCATAACACACATCCCGATACAGCCGACCGCAACAACTTCTACCTGTTTTTCAAGCGAAGATCCTTTTAGTTTTTCTTTGAACTTTTCAACCACATCCTGGGCGCCAAGTGCTCGGCAGCCGGTCATGCAGACCAGCACCCTAGCTTTGCATTCACTCTGCCTGCTTTGCAACTCACTACTCAGCTGCTCAAGCTCTTTTAATGATCTTATTCTTTTCGCCGGCATTTATCTCAACTGTATCTTTCAAGTATTCCCTTAATATCATCCACCGCCAAATGCCCATAGTAATCGTTATCGACCATTATCACCGGTGCCAAAAAACAAGTTCCAAGGCAAGCGACGGTTTCAAAAGTAAATTTCATATCGTCGGTCGTCTCTCCCGGACCGACATTTATAACACGCTCGATAGCATCCGCTATATTCGGGGCACCTTTCACATGACACGCCGTGCCTCTGCAACACTTTATGGTATGCCTGCCGTGGGCTTCGAGATGGAACTGTTCATAGAAAGTCGCCACCCCGTAAATCTGGCTTATCGTGATGCCGGTCTTTTTACTCATGTCCATCAGTACAGAGCGGGGAAGGTATCCATAGGCTTGCTGAATTTTCTGTAGAATTGGAACAAGCTCATTAGAGCTTATATCGCCGATCGCCGACAATATCTCTTCAAGCTGTTCGCTATTCACGGATGCTTCTTTAGTGGAATCCATCTTTACACTCAAATCCCTGAACTGTACTACTAATTTCTAATTTCGCTTCTTGCCAGATTCTACACTCTACCCGCCTTAATCGCAAGGAAGATAATATGGTTGCGATGCACTTCCACTATGCGTACAGATCGTAAAGTATACTGGCTATTTCTTTGTTGCTCTTGCCCTGTAGGATTAGCTGTAAAATGTTTTTTTTTTTTAGTTAGCGGCTTTCCTTTAAGAAGATCGCTTAAATCATTTTGTTTCACGATTGATTGTATAGGCACCATGGGCCTTAATTGCCATAAACTTTCAAGAAACTATCCGAATATATTTGTTTGTTCATCAGCATTTCAGAGGTAGCTACCACATCCATCAGTTTTTTGTCATGGACATCGGCTATTGCAGAATCCATTCCTCTGGAAACAGCCATCGCGATAAATATACGATTGATCAAACTCTTTTCGGTAGTACCCTGTGAAAGATTAGACAGTCCCATTGTCATATGCGGTGCAGGATCTGCCAGGTATTTTATTTGCTCTACAGCATTAAGAATATTTTCCGGCTGGGTCTGGGCATTTGGTACGTTGACCGGCAGTATGATCGGATCGATGAATAAACGTTCTGTGCCGAATCCCCTTTCTATCGCCTTTTGTACGATCTCCGCGGCAATGGCAACACGGCTATCAGTGTCCTGCGGCACACCGTTTTTGTCCATAGTCAAAGTTATAACAGCTGACTTAGGCCCAGCCTGCTCGGCCATTTCCAGATATTTATCCAGCACATCTTCATCCGATTTCTTGTTCAACGGTGTTGAGTTTAGAAGGACGCCGTTATCGGCATTGATCACTTTTAGCCCGGCTGCGATGACATTGGGTTTTTGTGAATCCAAACACAGGCTCGTTTGGCATGTTTCCTGAATCGCTTCGATCAACCACTGAATCGCGCCTTCCTGATCGGCGGCGGCAGTTCCAACATTTACATCTAAATAACTTGCACCGGCTTCGGTCTGGCTTTGGGCTAAATCCTGAATTACCTGTTTATTCTTGTCTGCGATAGCCTGCTTGACATCGGTAAACATTCCGTTAATTCGTTCTCCAATCAGAATCATGCTACTCTCTTCCTTTCTGAATATATTCAGTTCTTATTTTTCTACGACCATATTTGGTTAATAAAGTTTTTGACAGCGGCAACGGCCCTGGGATGACGCATTCGAATTATGTCAACGCCAGCCTGTAGCAGGCAGATTGCGGTGGTAGCCTCCCACATCGGGCCTCTATCTTTCACCTCACCCCACTCGGGCTTATCTGCAAGTTTGGCTTCTTTTACTCGCCATGATTCATATCCAACGTCACAGATTACCGGCATTGCCATCATTTTGTCACCAGCAAGAGTAGCAAGTCGCTGTCGTTCCTGAATCGAATAAGCATACTCAATTCCATAGCCTAAAGCACCGGTGGATTGAAATGTTACTATTTTTTCAAGCGGAAAACCCATATCGGAAACAAGAATATTAACCTGTTTGGCAATGTTAATATCCAAAGGTGCCTTGGTTATAAGATGATGACCATCTGCCAAGGCAATCGCGGTTAAAGATTTGTAATTGCTCTCTTCAACCGTGCCGATAAGACAATTTTCGCCTTTAGCCGCCTGGCTGACCTTTGGCAAAACATGGTTGTCTTTTTCGTCATTTTCGCAACCCCAAAGAATAAGGGGAACACCTACCGCACCAAGCACTTCTTCGGTAACTTTGACCGCGTGAGCCGCATCTTTGTCGCCCTTGTCCGGATGGATTCCGTCAAGCTTTACGCAAATCAAATCCGCCCCGAATTCGGCTACACATTTTTTAGCCCAGTCGCCAGGACTGTCCAGCACATCCTCGTACGACTCGCTCAGGCTCTCTGGCCAGTCCTGGGGTCTTGTGTCAAGAATGTCCATGGCTATTACTGGCTTTTGGCCCGCATTGTCCTTTGGCCCTCCATAGACAACGTTACTCGCGCCGCCAATGGTTACAACCGACGTTC
>CAZOPG010000266.1:0-3434 GCA_964581585.1 uncultured Planctomycetaceae bacterium
GCACCGAAAATGACGAAAGTGTCAACCTTTTCATCCGCCTGTTTTATGGCGGAAAACACCATCGCAGCAAGTTCACCGCTGAAAGTCCACCCGGCATGGGGAACAATACCGGCAACTATAGTCTCAGGTAACTGTTCCTTTGGAATGTGGGCTAAACTAATACAGTCTTTAATTTCGTCGATACAGGCCCGCTTCGTTCCGCCATAAAACTGTCCTGCTACTGCCGGCTTTCTTATCTGCATAACTGTCACCTTTCTGACACTTGCAATCTAAGACAAAATCCGTTATTCTACCCTCAGCATATTAACCGTTATGATAAGGAATTACAATGGCCAGTACAAATAAAAACGTAGCGATAGTAATGGGTTCCGACAGTGACCTTGCGGTTATGCAAAGCTGTATCGACCAATTAAAGGATTTTGGAATTGAGCCAATCGTGCGTATAATTTCGGCGCACCGTACTCCGCAAATCGCCGCTGATTTTGCTGAAAACGCCGCTGATAACGGCATAAAGGTAATTATCGCCGCCGCAGGGATGGCCGCTCATCTTGCCGGTGCCCTTGCCGGGCGAACAACCCTGCCGATAATCGGCGTTCCACTGGCAGCTTCCGGCTCGCCGGCAGGACTGGACGCATTGCTCAGCACAGTTCAGATGCCGCCTGGCGTGCCCGTTGCAACGATGGCGATTGGTAAGGCCGGTGCCAAAAACGCGGCTATCTTCGCTGTCCAGATTTTAGCTTTGAACGATGAAAAGCTCGCTGCCAAATTAGATGATTTCAGAAAAGCTCAGACCGAAAAGGTAACAAAGAAAGATGCCTCGCTTCAGTAAGATATCTAAAACTTCATCTTCCATGCTTTTAGGTTATTGAACTCTACCCTGGCGTTACTTGCTATGAAACCTATTCTGACGAAGTCGTCACACATGTAGGTTTGCATGAGCAGGTCGTCAATGTACAGTTCAAAAACCTGGTACCTTATCAGCAGGCGAAATGAGTGTTCTTTCCCATCCTCTATACCTGTAACCGTTGCGCAACCGGGGCCTGTAATGTCTTCAGAGCGGAATCTGTTTTTGCCATCGGGGCCGGGATAGAGATGGCCTATACGGCTGCGACGGTTTTGTACTTTGCCAACGCCCAGCAACAGTGCCATGGATTTGCTTGAATCTCTTTTTCGTTCAAATAAGAATCCAGCGGAACTTTCTTTTTTATCTGTCGGTACGGCAAATGCTTTAATCTTACCTTGCAGAACGATTCCGGTTTTGAAGTCAAAACTTTTATTTATAAAAGTAGTAGTGTAATCACTCGTTTTGCCGGAGTTGTTCAATCGAAAAGTTTTCTTTATAGCTAAAGGTTTGCCTTTGAGTTTTTCGTTGCCCTTCCACCAGCCCAGACACAGGTGGCCTTGCTCGTCCACTACGGGTTTGCGAAGCGGCAGCAGCCATGGCATATCGTAATACGGTCGCATGGAAACATAATTACTGATAAGAAGTTCATTGTCTCCTCGCACCCATGAGGCCAGCCAGGTAACATATTTGTTCGTGTGGCCGCAGAGTCGGTAGGCTTCGACGTCCGGGCGGAATGGGCCTCGTGGACTGTCGCTTACCAGCGTGTACATTGAGTAGGCTTTGGTTAAATAGTTCGGTGCGCCGCCGATGATATAGTATTTTCCACCAATCTGTTCGCAGCCACCCCATTCAAGGTTGCGGGGAGGGATATCGCCCCATTCTACCTTTGCCAGCGGTATGGGTTGCCAAGTTGTTCCGTTTTTTGACTGCATCATTCCGATCGCCGGGGTCATACCTTTCTTAGGTGCCGCTACCACATGGCCGAAATATCCAGCCTTGGGATTACCCTCTTCTTTCGGGATGATATACATATGGTCCCAGCGAAGCTGCTTGCCCTGGGTTGTGTACCATCTTGGGTCGGGCTTGTTGCTGTAAAGATACTTCCAGTTCTTCAGGTCGCTGGATTCATAAAATCGCAAAGTATCCTGCTTCTTCTCTCGCTTTCGGTAAACCCCGTGAACCATTACGAACTTGCTGCCGCAACGGCCCACGAAACATTTAAAAAACCTGGTACCCTTTTTAATTTCGCGTTCCTCGATTACGATGCCTTCGTCTTTCCAGTGAACACCGTTCGTCGAAGAGGCCATAAGGCAGTACCTCGAATCGTACAGGGCTCGATGGCCATCCTTATCGTACATCATAAATGCGTAGTATTTCCCATCATGCCAAATCACTGACGGGTCCCACATTCCACCTTTTTCTGGTTTATATATCATTCGAAATCTCCTTTAGTTAGAGCCTTGCCAATTCTTCGCCGCATCAATCATTGCGATAATATTCTCCGGCGGCACATCAGCCTGAACATTATGGGATGGTGCGAGAATAAAACCGCCCTGATCTGCTTGAAATCCTCCCAGGCACTGACGCGTCCCGGCTGCGACTTCTTCGGGTGTACCGTTGGGCAATAAATGCTGGACATCGACGCCACCGTGAAAAACAATTCGGCTGCAAAATTCTTTCTTCAACTCTTTCGGCTCCATACCGGCAGCCAATGGCTGCACAGGATCGAGAATATCAATACCAGCGTCAATAAAATCAGGAATAAAACTGCGGACAGCACCGCAGGAATGAAGCATTATTTTTATATCAGGATTTATCTGCTCAATCTTTTTTCTCACTGCATGCCATCGGCGTTTGAGCGGAGGCATGAGAATGTTTTCAAACATTTTGCGTGAATAAAGTGGGCCGCTCTGCATCCCAAAATCTTCCCCGGAAACTTTCAATATCTGAAGATATTCCCCAGCTGCCTCCAGGCCTAACAAATCGTGTGCCGTACAGATATCACCGATTTTTTTCAGCAACTCTATGATAAACGGTTCATCTGTGCCCAAACGAATATACCACTGCTCCATACCCAGTAAATCCGCGGCGAGTTCCAGAACGGGCCCACCAAAACGGCCGACAAGGGCAAGGTCTGTTTGCTCGTAAATCTTTTGTGCTTCGGCCGAAAGCCCCTCAGCTTTTCCAGCCGGCTTGCTCTCCGGCCAGGGATAATCCTCTAAATCCTCAATGCTAGCCTCGGCGAGTGGGTGGGTAACAGTTTCGTAATACTCCCCGGCTGACTGTTGAACAAGTTTGCGGGTTACGCCCCAACCGTCTTTTATGGTTTCGGGAAGTGTTGTCAGAATTGACCTTCCTCCCAGTTTAACTGAAATCAAATCAACACCAAGCTTTGTTAGTACTTCCACATCAGGGATAACTTCCATGGCATTGTTCGGAGTCGGCTCATTTTCAATCTTTAATCCTATATATTCCTTGAGACACCGATACGCCGACAATGTTATGTTCAAATCGATCGGCACACGGTCAGGCTGTTTATGTGATATAGCTGCGATAACTCGCTGTCTTGAATTCATTTAGTTTCCTTACT
>CAZOPG010000267.1:0-3425 GCA_964581585.1 uncultured Planctomycetaceae bacterium
AAAATGGGTGTAAAAGTACAGGTGGGTCTGGAAAATGACAAAAATACAGGTTTATGACACAACTTTACGCGATGGAATGCAGGCTGAAGGGGTCAGTTTTTCCCTTGAGGACAAGCTTCTCATCGCAAAGCACCTCGATGCACTCGGTCTGGATTATATCGAGGGCGGTTACGCCTCAAGCAATCCGAAAGAGAGGAATTTCTTCGTTCAGGCCGCGAAGCTGAACTTGAAAAACGCTAAAATCGCCGCTTTTGGCAACACTCGGCGAGCCAAAACCAAAGTTGAAGATGACACCTCTCTGGCAGCTGTCTTCGCCTGCAAAACGCCGATTGCTACATTAGTCGGCAAATGCTGGGACCTGCACGTCAGGGATGTGCTCAAGTGCAGCCTTGAAGAAAATCTGGTCATCTGCGCCGAGTCCGTTACTTACCTGAAAAAAAAACGTAGAGAGGTAATTTTCGACGCGGAACATTTTTTTGACGGCTACAGAAAAAATCCAAAATACGCAATGAAGGTTTTACACGCTGCCGCCGAGGCCGGTGCCAAAACTTTGGTCTTGTGCGAAACAAACGGCGGAGTGCTGCCCAATGACGTTTATGAAATAACCAAAAATGTTTGCAAAGAATTTGGCACTTTAACAATAGGAATCCATGCTCATAACGATTGCGATTGTGCGGTAGCCAGTTCCCTGGCAGCGATCAGTGCCGGCGCAATGCACGTTCAGGGCACGATCAACGGGCTTGGTGAAAGATGTGGAAACGCCAATCTTTGTACCATAATACCTAACCTGTCCATCAAAATGGGACACGAAGTGTTGAATGGCAAAAAGATAAAAACCCTGACAGAGGCGTCGCGTTTTGTTTTTGAAATCGCCAATCTAAATCCTACAACGAGTATGCCTTATGTCGGCAGCAGTGCCTTCGCTCATAAAGGCGGTCTGCATGTTGACGCATTGCGGAAGAACAAAAAAACGTACGAACACATTGACCCCGCATTGGTTGGCAATGAACGGCGATTCCTTATATCGGAACTGTCCGGAAAGGGCAACATCCTGGCCAAACTCGAAAAAACCGATATCGCTCAGGACAAAACACTTGTCAAAAAAATATTGACCAGAGTCAAAGAGCTTGAGGAGCAGGGTTACCAGTTCGAAGCGGCCGATGCTAGCTTTGAACTTCTCGTTAAAAAAATTACCGGCACTTACAGAAAGTTTTTCGATCTGAAAAAATATCATATAACAGTAGAAAAGAATACTGCCGGCGATATTGTTACCGAAGCCACTGTAAAACTAACTGTTGACGGAAAAAATGAGCATGTCGTCAGCGAGGGTGGCGGCCCTGTTGATGCGCTTAACACTGCGTTAAGAAAAGCCCTGGAACCTTTCTATCCACAGATTAGGGATATGCATCTGGTTGATTATAAAGTTCGCATCATTAATCCTGCCGCCGGAACCGCCGCTGTTACGAGAGTCGTCATAGAAACTCGCGACTCGGAAGTTCTCTGGGGAACCGTAGGTGTTTCGAAAAACGTCATCGAAGCAAGCTGGAAAGCGCTTGTTGACAGCGTAGAATACAAACTCCTCAAAGACGCCACCGCAGGTGTCCGAGTTTCACCCTCAGACATCAAAGCGTCTTTACCAGGGCAAGCCTTAAGCAAAGTTGCGATCACCAACTAAAGCGTTTCTTAGTGGGTACTCTCATCAGAAGGCGTATCGAATTCTATCGGTTTGTAGCCGGGCTGCTTTGATTTTTCAAGCTCTTCCTTGAAAGAAGCCTCGACCTTTTCCTGAATCTTCTGCCGACAACTGGCATTGATAGGATGGGCGATATCAGCATGGAGTTTCACTCTTCCTTTTGCATCCATTTTGACGCGGTTTTCTGGAAGAGATGCTCCGCAATTATTGCAAAACCTGGCTCGAAGATGATTTTTCCCGCCGCACTTATTGCAATGATCACTCATCTTTCTTGAAGGCATCGCTACAAAATAACCATTCGTACCTTCGATAATTTTGATATCCCGAATAACAAAATCATCATCAATGGTTATTGAGCAAAACGCTTTCAAACGCTCATCTTTGTTGTCAATCAATTTAACTCTGACTTCGGTAATTTCCATAATAAGCTGCCTCGCGAAAAAAACTACCATACACTGTTGTTTACCAATACAGTCTCACAGCCAGCCAGGCCATTAAGCCTGACCTTACACTCTTTTGCCCTTTGATAGTCAACATTTTTAACTATAGAAAACATCGCTGAGCCGCTACCACTTAAACAAACGGGCGCAACGCCAAGTTTCTCTACTGTCGTCTTTAGTTGCTGGAGTCCCGGGTGCAGCAAAAAACAGCTATTCTCTAACATATTTGTACACATTTGAGCAATTAAATCAACATTGTTTTTTTTAAGATTTTCCTCAATAGTCGCTTTAAAAGGCTCATAAATATTTTTATTGTGTGTATAGTTAGCGTAAACCCTTTTGGTGGAGACGTTTATGTCCGGAAGTATCAAAACTGCCAAAAAAGGATATTTATTTTCAATTTTTCTTGTTTTTTCGCCCCGACCTGTACAATATGCCAATGGCCCGCCAATAAAGAATGCAACGTCACTGCCAAGCTCCGAAGCCATCTCGGCCAACTCCTGTCGCGAAAAACTCGTTTTCATGAATTTGTTCAGGCCGATAAGTGCCGCCGCCGCATCACTACTGCCGCCGCCGAGTCCAGCTCCAACCGGAATATTTTTCGTCAAAGTAACTTTTATCTGCGGGCGCATTCCAGCCCGATCCAGCAGAACTTCACAGGCTTTGTATACAAGATTCTCCGGCCCGCACGGGGCAGAGTGCGAACCTTTGCAGACCAATTCTATTCGGCCTGTGCTACTTTGCTCGAGTAACAGCTCGTCATACAGATTTACTTTGGCCATAAGGGTCTCTATTTCATGAAAACCGTCCGGCCTTTTGCCTGCGATCAGCAGGCTAAGATTAATCTTGGCCGGGGCCCTTACCAAAAGCCTATCTTCTATAAATTCAATCTGTTTTTTGTCAGGCAAAATGTCCCTTTCCTATCTGGTATCCTTTGAAGTTGACATTATACCTGATTTTTGTTATCATCACACGACTTTCTTATGGGCCTTCACAACGGAACAGCACTTATGAGTGAAATAAAAGATATTAAAATAAAAAAATCCGATGTTGTCTGGTGGCACTGGCACCGAAGACTGTATAACTGGGTGGTTCATTGGGCGGATACACGCTTTGGAATGTTAGCTTTGATAGTCCTAGCGGTTACTGAACCGATCTGTGTACCTGTCCCTGCCGACGTACTCGTAATTGGTATGTGTCTGGGCAGACCAAAACGCTCAATACGTTATGGCCTTATATGTTCACTGTTTTCTGTTTTGGGCGGGACGATTGCTTTTTCGCTGGGGCTTTGG
>CAZOPG010000268.1:0-3379 GCA_964581585.1 uncultured Planctomycetaceae bacterium
TGATGTTTTGCTCATATCAATTGGAACAGCGTACTCAAGTATCCAGTCAACCGGTTCAGCTATTTCTTCGGTAATCGGGCCTCTCAATGACGTAGCCTTTTTAATACGCTCAGCATCAGACGGATCGACAAAGACACGATTTTTATTCTTTTCGGTTTGATAATGCATCAGTATCGTGCCAATACAATTTATCTCGATATTGAAGTAATTGACAGAACTATCTGGGCCTGTAGTGAAGAAAAACTCGGCACAACTATCGCCGCAGACACTGCTGTTATAAGTTTCCGTTGTGGCACGGACGAACTTGTCGTTAACATTAAAAATCACATATATAAACTCGTCATCATACAGAACTTTTGTCTGAACCTTTGGAAAATGCTCAGGCTTTTGTCCCATATAATTTTTCAATTCAAGAGCTTGAGCGTTTTGCCAGAATTTGCTATCCCAGTTGCATTCCGCCTCAAAAGCCTTTTCTACCCGTTTGACAACATATTTCATTTCTAATTATCTCCCTTAGTTTTTTGATCTCATATTTTAAGATGCTTTTTCTATTTCAACTCCGCCTACAATTTTTCTTGCACAAACAAGGCTTTCGGCTCTTATTTTATATTCAGCAGGATAAAGTATTTTTTCTCCTGACTTCTCAAGCAGTGAATAATCCCTTGAGCGGAGGATTATTTCCTTAGCTTTTTGGCCACTGGCCTGGTCCTGCTCGGTATTGGACTTAATAAGTTCTTCAGCTTTTTTTAAGATAAGCTCCTGCTGAATATGGAGAATGTCTTTAAGCGTTTTTACAGGATCGGTCTCAAGTCTGCTTCTGTCAACACCACCAACAATCATTTCCGCCATCAGCAGATTTTCAAAACAATAGCCATAATTAAAAGGGTGTATAATATGTGGAGCTTCCGGCAAAGTAGGTGGCCACTGACCGTCGGAATTATATGAATTCGTCAGATAAAACCAGCACCTTTCAACAGACTCGGTGGGAATATCTGCCGAGTGTTTATTTAATTTCTCTCGAACCATATCCTGCCAGGGACGAAGAAGTCTTGCCATTGGAGTATCTGCCCAGGTTGAGGCTGTAGCACCATGCCACGCTGAATCATCATCAAAGGTGATTTTGTCATCGAGCGCAGGTAAATTACAACAAGCGTCATCAAGTGTAGTAAATTGGCCTGTCTTTTTACATTCGTTGACCAAATCAATCAGTTTTTGTTTTGACTGTGGCGTAGCCTCAAAAACATTGTCAGGCTTGTTTTGGTACTTCAACCTGAACCAGCCGTTCGTACCGATATATTCAGCATCATCTGCAAAGACAATCAGGGCACCTTCAGACTCGCCTTCACTCTGCAAGGAATATCTTTTGATAAGATTCATATATTCCTTTAAGCTATATCCATCCATACCCATAAAATATCGAACCCCAAATTGGCATATTCGATCAGTGCGAAGAAACACTTTCAGCTTTTTGTCCAAGCCATAGATGTTCTCAAAAGGAAAATGAATGGCTTTTTCTTCTCCCGGCAGATCATATTTGAACCCGAAGTTGTAAAATGAAGGCTCCTTTGTAAATTCCTTCTCGTATATTTCCGGCCTTAACGGATTGCCGTCCGGCCCGCAGGAACGACTATATGCCTCAAAATCTCCGATAAGATTCTTATAGCCTGACTCAGCAACCTGCCTGGGAACATAACTGCGCCAGCCACATTCAGGATTCCAAAAACTTTCCGGTATCATACCGAGATGTTTTTGATAACTTTTGTTCGAGAATTTTATGGACCACAAACCATCTTCATAGGGAAAATTGGGCAGCATTGGATGGGCATATGGTGAACCCATAAATTCACATTGCCCGGTTCTAACTGCACTTTTGAGTTTTTCAAGGACATCAGGAGTCTTTTCTGCTATCTGGTCAATGGTATAGCCGGAAGCCTCGAAAACATATTTTGTATCAGAAAATTGACTCCGCATTGTGTCAATTATCATTTCATAAGCATTGCGAATTACAAATTCATAACGATCAGGGGGCAAATAAGCATAATTCAAATTAGCATGGAAAATCAGTATATAGTTCATTGAAAAATTCCTAATATATGACAGTTAAATTTCGCAAAATCATAATTTCACATAAAACAACGAGTTACACGGCTTCTATCTTATAGACAACGACATCATAATCATAAATTAAATTATCGCAATAGCAAAATCAGCAGTTTAGTTTTGTGTTTTGAATTAAATACATTTATACTGATTTTTCAAATGAAAATTGTTATCACAATGGATTCATTCAAGGGTTCGCTGAGTTCTTCTCAGGCTTGCCAGATAGTGGCCCAGTCCCTGCTGAGTCGTTGTGCCGGTCTGGAAATCGTCCAAAAACCAATAGCCGATGGCGGTGAAGGAACGGCAGAGGCAATGCTCGCTGCAAAAAACGGCAGTTGGATAACCCAACAGGTAACTGGGCCGTTATCCAATATGGAAGTTGAAGCCGGCTTTGTCTGGTTCGAAAAGGACAAGATGGCACTTGTGGAGATGGCCGCGGCCAGTGGTCTGCCTTTGCTAAAGCCAGATCAATATAATCCTCTTAAAACATCCACTTTCGGCACAGGTCAGCTCATCGATGCAGCCATAGAAAAAGATGCCCAGCGTATCCTGCTTGCTGTCGGCGGAAGCGCAACGGTTGACGGCGGCACCGGTGCCGCGGCAGCTATTGGTTGGCGTTTCCTCGACGAGAATTCTCAGCCTATTCAGCCGAACGGCGGCAATCTTCAGAAAATAAAAAAAATCATCCCTCCTGCCGAAATTGCAGAAATGCCTGAGATTGATGTCCTTTGTGATGTAGAAAATCCACTGTTAGGTCCTGACGGTGCCGCCAAAGTTTTCGGCCCGCAAAAAGGAGCAACTCCGGAAATAGTAACTCAGCTTGAAAACGGTCTTGAGAATTTAGCCCGCATTGTTCAAAACCAGTTTGCCATAAATATTGATATTCCCCGTGCCGGTGCTGCCGGCGGACTTGCCGCCGGTGCTGTTGCTTTTATGAACGCCAAACTCGCCTCCGGCATAGATACTCTAATAGAGTGCACGGACCTGGAGAAGGATATTCGAGATGCAGACTGGATAATTACCGGCGAAGGCTCATTCGATTCACAATCGCTGAACGGCAAGGTTATCTCAGGCATTCTGAAAACAGCCGTTCAAACAAAGGCAAAAATCGCTGTCCTGCCGGGCAGTTCGAATCTGTCAGAGGAACAATATAAGAGTGTCGGAATAACTGACGTTATCAGCGCACGGAAAGAAAACATGTTGCTGACCGAGGCGATTATAAATGCAGAAAAACTTTTAGCAGAAGCTGCCTGTGAGTTCGTTGAAAAATACTTAAAAC
>CAZOPG010000269.1:0-3372 GCA_964581585.1 uncultured Planctomycetaceae bacterium
AATATTAAAGGTTTTGGGCGATTGTTTCGCCGCAAACTACCTTTTTAGAGCGGACTCAAGAATGAAAGGGTTCGCTATACCGCGATGATGATGCTCGGTCTTGGGATGGTGTTTTTCGGGCTGCAACTGATGAAAGAAGGCTTCTACCCACTTCGAGAAATGCCGGATTTTATCGCATGGTTTTCCAAATTTACTCCTGACAGCTATTTCGGTGTTTTGCGTTGCTGTCTTGTAGGTGCTTTAGTAACAGCAATCGTGCAGTCATCTTCGGCGACGCTTGGCATAACGATGGGGCTTGTCGGGACCGGCGTGATAAATTTTGAAACGGCAGCGGCTCTTGTGCTTGGCGAGAACATCGGAACAACGGTTACTGCCGGCTTAGCTTCTCTGGGTGCTTCGACAGGTGCTAAAAGGGCCGCTCTTGCCCATGCAGCAATTAAGATAATAGGTGTGGCATGGATAACAGCAATATTTCCCTTTTATATCGGATTGATAAAAGGAATCTTCGGCGCAGAATCGATATTGACCACGCAAATGGTTAGTGGAGTACCGACCTATAGTGCGGCGATGCAGGGGGTAGCCCTGTCGCATACGGCTTTTAACATTGCCAATGTTCTTCTTTTTATGCCTTTTACAAGCTTTTTTGCCGTACTGCTCATGCGAATTTTGCCTGATAAGGTGCATAAAGAAGTTCCACATCTGAAATTTCTCGATGTTAGGATGCTTGATACCCCTGCGATAGGAATTGAGCAGTCGAAAAAGGAAATTTTGCGAATGGCCGACAACGTTGAGAAGATGTTCAGTCGACTCAAACGTATTATAGCCGATGGCAAAGCAGACGAAAAATCCGAAAACAAGATATTTCATCGTGAAGAGGTGCTGGATATTCTTCAGAAAGAAGTTGTGGAGTTTTTGAGTAATCTGCTTTCGGGTACTGTCCCCCATGACGTTATGAAAAGAGGCAGGATACAGCTTCGAATGGCGGATGAATATGAATCGATAAGCGATTATATTACAAGTATTCTGAAACTGAACCTGAAAATGCGCCAATCAGGACTTGAGGTATCCAGGCAGGGAAAAGATGAGATTATGGACCTTCACAACAAGGTGGCTGAGTATGTTCAGATGGTAAGCCAGGCAGTCGAGAAAAGTAATATTTCGGTTATTAGTAAGGCTGTCAGCAGGGGAGATGCGATAACGCACCTCGTTAAAGAATACAGAACCAAACACCTTGAGCGAGTTGAGGGTGGACACAGCTCAGCACTAGAGAGTTTGATCTTTACCGATATACTGACTTCGTACAGACGAATTAAAGACCATGCCCTTAATGTAGCAGAGTCGCTTGCGGGCGAAAAATAAAGATGTTGTGGTGGGGGAGACTTGTTTAGAGGTTATGCCGGTTTAAAGTTCGAGATGGTTTCCAATAATACTCGTAAATTCTCCAATGGCATCTCTGCCTCCATGGGCGCGTAACCTATTAATCCTCCAGTGGCATTACCTAATTTGCTATACACGTCGTAAATGTGTTTTCGGACATCCTCCGGCGTGCCGTTAAGCAGTATATGCTGTCGGCTTAAATCAGGATTAATGGTTATTTTTTCGCGAGCCGTTTCGCCGTATTCAGCCACGTCCATACAAGTGATTTGAGGATTGATTACGTCCAGACCCAGCTCAATCCAGTCCGGCAGAATATCACGCGTGTACCCGCAAGAATGAAACCAGACTTTTGCTCCGCCCTGATGGCAAAGGTCTATCATCTTCTTGTAGGCCGGTTTGAAAAATTGCCGCCATAGCTTCGGATTGATAAAAAGTGCGAATTGAGTGCCCCAGTCATCGCCGGTACCCACAATATCCGGCTTCAATTTCAGTTGTTCCTCTATTGCCGGCAGGTGATATTCATTTAACATCCGGTCAATCAATTTTTGGATTTCTTCCGGCTGAAGATAAAAATCCATCATTACCTTTTCAGTTCCACGCATATTTTGCATTACCTGGAAAAATTGCTCCACCCCAGCCCATATAGGATAACGCTCGCCAAATTTTTTAGCTTCCTCGATATCCTTGGCTGTTACACGCGGTATGGGCGGCATCTTATAGCTTTTGAAATTCTCCCAATCGTCCAATGGAGAATAACTGATTACACCGGCTTTGCCGGCAATAGCATAATCCCAGACGCATCCCCACTGGTCGGTTTCAGAAGATTTCACTTTATTGGATTCCGGAACCTTCAGCGTCTCTACATCATAAAAATCACACCCTGTTTTTCGGATAATTTCCAACAATGGTTCGCCATATTGTCCTAGGGAATCGTGTGTCGAAACGGTAAAAGGGATTCTACCCCCCTGGGAACGATGTTCAATAGCTCTTAAAACTCTTTCTCGAGGCGTCATGATCTATACCTTTGCATATAAGCCTATTGCACAATGATTTTCGAATCCAACCGCTGGGTCCGATAGCTGCTTGATTAAGATGGCTCAATTCTTTCTTTACTTATGCAACATCTATTAAATTTTGTCTATTGTTAATCGCATTTTGCCGACTTATCAAGCAAAATTACTAAAAAACAGTTTTTTTGTCAATTCCATCCGAGCGGCGAAGCAACTATCAAGCAATTTGTGTGATTTAAAATCGGATAAAAACGCCTGTGTTGACATCGAAATGGGTGTTTTTTATCTTTTTTTGTAAACATCAGATTTTTTTCTTGCAATCGAGTCGGCCTTGTGCTAGAATGCTCTTCGGTTTGGACGAGAGTCCAGATGCTTCAAAATGGGGACGAGAGAGAGAGCCGTGTAGGGGAAGAGAAGAATCCTTTAATAGTTTGGTCTGTGATATTGTGTTTTTAGCGATTTCATGGAAATAGCTTTGGGTTTACTTCGAGAATATCCAAACAATTAAGAATGGATATATTTTATTAATTGATGTTAATGCGGTTAACTTTCATTAGGAGAATTAAAATGGTGAATTCTGCAACAAAAAAGTGTCTTGTTTTAGCAATTGTGATGTGTGGTTTGGGGGCAAGTCTGTGCGTGGCAGATACCACAACCCACGTTACAACAACTCCGATAGGACCGTCTTTGACCGATTGGGCAAAGACATTATCGTTCCAACAGTTTGATCCTTCATTGGGAACATTAAACTTAGTTACAATTGATTTGAACGCATCATTGAGTACGATTATAACTATCACTAACGCTTCCGGAAGCAGTTCAAACGGATTTGGCATTACCCAGGTTGAACTTACCGTCGATGACGCTGGTAACAATCTGAACAACCCGGCAATAACGCTTACCAGTCCAACGTTTTCCTATTCTCTTGGAGCGGGCGGCAGCACGACTTCGCTGGCCTTGACCCAAAATGGTACATCTCATGATG
>CAZOPG010000270.1:0-3366 GCA_964581585.1 uncultured Planctomycetaceae bacterium
CTTCTTGCCGAGAGGTTTCTTGCAGGATTTACTACAAAATTCATAGCGGTATCCGCCTCTGATGCCGATTCTGCAAAGAAGGAAAGATATTTTCAGAAGATAAATGTGTTATCGTCAATAACGGGTTGCCGCCGAAATCATGCTGGAGGGAGCCTGACGAGCTCTTTTCTAAAACCAGACAATTCTTTAACCTTCCAGCCGAATCATTCATAGTAGCAACGGCTTGCCGGCTCGTTGAGTATAAGGGCCTCTTCACCTTTCTGGAAGCCGCAAAACTTTTGAGAAGCAACGCTGTCTTTGTTATTGCAGGCGAGGGCCCGTTAAGAACAATAATAGAAAAATACATCTCTGCTAACAGTCTTTCAGCAAAGGTCAAACTCCTCGGTCATGTCTGTGACATGGACAGGCTCTACCGTATCTGCGATCTGGTCGTTCTGTGCTCGAAGATGGAAGCCCAGCCATATTTCATTCTGGAGGCAATGCGGGCAAACTGCACTGTTATTGCAAGCAATGTGGCTGGAAACAGAGAACTTCTGGCAGGCGAAAGAGGTTTGCTTATCAAGCTGGAACCCAGCAGAGTTGCAATGGCTGTTGATGATCTACTCAGTAACAGTCAAAAAAGATCCCAGCTTGCACAAAATGCGTACAGGTATTTTTGCGACAGACACAGGCTCAAAGATCAGGTTCAAAAACTTATCTGTATTTATCTTGATAAAGTTTATAACAAGGAAAGGATTTGTGATATTGCGGATTATTGCACAGAAAAAATCTAATAGGATCTCCGTCAAAAGCAAAACTGCCCTTGGAAAAGCGGCTTTGGGACTTTCTATTGTGGCTGTGTTTTCCAAGGTGTTCGGTTTTGCGGAAAAGCTAATTGTGGCACATTTTTTTGGTACTGGGGCGCAGGCTGATGTGTATTTCGCATCGATGGGGATAGTACTCTCTGTCGTCTTCCTGGTAAAAGAACTTGTTTATCCCTCGGTTCTGCCGGTATTTGCAGGAGCGTTAAAAACCTCTTTTGCGGCATCTTCGGCACTTTTTAAGAAGGCGTTTTCATTCTTTGCGGTGATACTGGTGGCACTTGCTTTTATCATGATAGTGTTTTCTGATACGATCACAGCCGTTTTGGTGCCAGGCTTTTCAGAAGACAAAAAGCTCCTCACGTCTTCGCTGCTTCGCTATTTTGCGCCGGGCTGTCTGTTTCTGTGCATGGGCACACTTACCTATACGATCCTTAACTGCCGCAGGAGTTTCTTAAAGGCAGCTGTGCCGGAAGCGGCGTTCAAATTCATGGTCGCAACAGGGCTTGTAATTCTCGCTCCTTTCATGGGCATATATGCACAGGCCCTGGCATTGACAATCGCATCGGCGATGCTCTTTATCGCCCAGCTATTCTTTATCCCGGAGGCAAGAGTTCTGCTTGCACCAAATTCTTACACACCCGAGGGCGAAACCAAAAAAATACTTACACTCATGGGGCCCCTGGTGCTGGGCGTGGTCTTTTCGCACATAAGCGGTCTTGTGGACAATATGCTCGCTTCGACATTGCCTACTGGACAATTATCATTCCTTGGCTATTCAAAAAAACTTATCGATGCAATTCTGCTAGTCGGGCCGGTAGCACTGGTAACCGTGGTCTATTCGCAATTGAGCCATTTGAATACAGAAGGTGAAATCAATAAATTCAAGGGCCTTTTTATAAAAGCACTTCGGTTAATACTCTTTGTCAGCATACCCACCTCGGTTGTGCTGATAATGCTAAGAGAGCCGATAGTTGCCACTCTGTTTGAAAGAGGAAATTTTACCGCACAGTCAACCATCGGCACTTCACAGGCACTTTTAATATATTCAACAGGCTTGGTAACATTTGCTGTCGAGACACTTGTTGTCTATAGCTTCTACGCTCTCTCAAACACCAAAGTACCTGTCAGGGCGGGAGTCTTCGGCGTTTTGCTCGATATAATTCTGGCGGGCTCTCTTGTCGGGCCGTTTGGCTTTGCCGCGATTGCCGGGGCGTATGTCTGTTCAAAAACCATAAAGGTGATCATCCTGCTTTTGATTATGCATAGAAAATTCAGGTTTGCCTACCAGGGAAGGTTTATAAACTTTATTGTCAAAGTGATCGCCGCATCCTCACTTTCAGCTTTTGCTCTTTTCATCCTCAAAAATATGGATGCCGGCGGATCTTTTATATGGACGGCGATCTTTGACCTGGCAGTTCCTGCTGCAGGTTTTGGGATTATTTTTGCCGGCTGCTGTGTGCTATTAAAAATAGAAGAATTGGGTTATCTGTCAGCGGTACTTTTGAGAAGGAAAGGTTTCAAACAACAGCTTACCGGGGACAAAATATGAACGCTGAACGACAGCATATAAAAACAGGTGAAAACAAGGAAAAATGGCTGGGACTTACTCAGCTAATCCTCTTTGTATCCGCAATAATTGTGTTGTCTGTCCTGAACTTATTCTATATATCCGTCGAGATCAGAAGACCCATAATACTAATGACAGCATCGATCTTTGTGTTATTTAACTTCAAAAAGATTAGAGAAATTTTGATCGTCCAAAAAATAGTTTTACTTTACATAATTGAAATGTTCTTCAGTCAACTTTCAGGAAGGTTCGTTCATATCCGATCAGTTTCAATAGATATGTCTTTGCTCGCAATGGCTCCTTTAGCGGTTTCCTTTATATGTTCCAAATTCCGGAAATCACAACCAATATCTGCCGAGGCAAGTGACCTGCTCAAAAGCTGGGGGATTGTTTTTGCAGGCATGATCCTGCATATGTTGTTTCTGTTTCTACTGCTCAAAAACATATACGGCTATGGTTACGACCACAATTTTGCCGTCTTGGCAAATATGTGTCTCTATTTTCTGGTATTTTTTTTCTCCTGGCAACAACTGGAAGATATCTACCTTCGCAGTATTACAGCTATGGTTTTGGTGGTGTTCTTTATTATCATAATGGCTAATGGGCTTTGATGAAATATAAGACAAACAAATTAATATCTGATGAGCTATACAAATCGCAGGATTTGTTTTTTGTAGTGCTTGCAGGAGTTGCTGTTATAACCTCGGCACTACATTTCTGGCCTTTTGGGGACAGCAAAATCTGGCAGATGTTTAATGTACCAAACCTGTGCTGTGGAATTGGGCTTGCGGCGGCGGGACTTTTTTTAATGTTGAAAAAAACTCGGTCCCAGGTTCTTGAGTCCAGGCCCCATATCAGTGTTATAATTTATCTGGTAATAAATATTATGCTATAGATGGAAACGAACATGTTGATATAATAGTCAATGAAATAAAAATACCAAAGTAATTTAAATGGAGGTGCTAAATATGGATTTATATATAAAAGATATACCAA
>CAZOPG010000271.1:0-3344 GCA_964581585.1 uncultured Planctomycetaceae bacterium
CGGAAAATTAAATTTTGCTATTATTTTAGAGGGTTAGACCCACTCGCAACATAACGCCAATATAGCTTATAGCAGGCTTTTTAAATTTGACTTCAGGCTATTCCATATAATTTAATTTAAATCTGAGAATGAGAAATTTGTCGATACCAGATATGGTATCATGGCAGTTTTTAAAAAACTCAGACTGGAGGATGAAGCGCTCGGTAATTTGGCGAATTTGACTCCTGTTTAATCATACCATGATTAAACACTATAAATCTGTTTCAAAAATTACCTTTTTGGTACTGATATTTCCTCTTTGAAAAGAAAATGAAATATGGAATTTGATTTGCAACGAACCACAATTTATTATACTGTTGTTTCATTGAGTGGACCAGAATAATCAATCATGATTAAAAGCATTCTTATTCAGTGAAATTATATTTAAAAAAAGTATCTCGGTTATTTAAGGTTCCATTAGAAAACTGATAAATGCATTTCAACAAAATTGGATGGCTGCTATGAGAGGAAAACAACGATTCTTTTTGCCATTTTTTGTCCTGTTACTTCTACTGGGAGAAGGATTTCCTCTATATGCCAATACCATTACCAAAGAAGCATCTCCATCTATCAATTTAACCGACAGCGAACACGCCTGGCTAATAGAAAATAAAAAAATTAGACTCGCGTTTGATGGCCATTGGCCACCCTATAGCTTCCAAAATAAAAGTGGCGAATACGAAGGGTTAGCTGTAGATTATGTCAAACTGCTGGCTGATCGACTTGGTGTGGAGTTTGAACTCTACTCCGATGGTAAATGGAACAAGCTTTTTGAGGCGGCTAAACAGCACAAGGTTGATGTCGTCGCAACCATGGTTAAGCGCCCCGAGCGTGAACAGTGGTTTGTTTTCAGTGAGCCCTATATCACTTTAAGCGATATGCTCATCTCCAAAGAAAACGATGACAGAATCAACTCACGTTCTGATATCGCAGGACACATTGTTGCACTGGTGAAGGGTTATTTTTATATTAACCAGATTCTCGAAGAGTTTCCTTCAGTGGTTCCCCACTACGTTGACAATGTTCACGATGCCTTGATGGCTGTTTCCACGGGTATGGCAGATGTTTCTATCGCCTCACCCGGTATTGCCGATTATATTGCTAAACAATCCGGTATTACCAATCTGAAGTATCCAGCTATTTACGCCAGGGATATTGCCAAAGAGAGATTCGGTGTTCGCAAGGACTGGCCTGAACTGGTGTCTATCCTGGATAAGGCACTCAATTCAGTCACCGAGCAAGAGCGACAGTCCATTTTTAACAAGTGGATCCCCTCGATCAGATTGCCGGCAGATGTGAAGGATGAGGATAAGCCTTTGAACCTGACTGATGAAGAACAACAGTGGATTGAGCAACACCCGGTGGTTCGGGTTGCTCCTGACCCCCATTTTCACCCGGTGGAGTTTGTCGATACAAATGGAATTTACCGAGGCATTACCGCAGATTATCTGCACCTTATCGGCAGGCGTTCCGGACTGATTTTTGAAGCGGTTGTTACTGCTGACTTTAGCGATTCGATGGAGAAGGTGCAGAAGGGCGAGGCAGAGATGCTCAGCCTCAATGTTATGAATGAGAAAAGTGCCAAAGAGTACCTGTTCAGCGAAATGATCCTCGATTATGCAACGGTGTTTTTGGTGCGTCGCAGTGAACCGTCAAGCACCACTATCAAGACGATGGCGGGGCGAAGAGTAGCAGTTCCAGAAAACTTTCCTGAGGAATATTTCCTGAATAAAAATTATCCGGAAATAATTCAGGTACCGGTGCCCGATATCGCTACCGGTATGCGAATGGTTTCTGCAGGAGAGGTGACTGGTGTGACCGCTTATTTACCAGTGGCCTCCTTTATCTTAGAACGCGAGGGCATTTACAATCTACGAATGGCGGGTGACATTGGCATGGATACCCGTAATGGTTTTGCTGTACGTCGTGACATGCCCATACTACAGTCAATTCTGGACAAAGGATTATTTTCTATTACACATCGGGAACGGCAAACGATCCATCGGCGTTGGATTGCCTTAAGCTCCGATGAGCAAGAGAGAAAAGCCCCTGTCAACTTCATTCGGCAGGAGAATGATTGGCTGAAGGCGCACCCCACTATCAGTATTGGTATTATGAACGCCTGGCCACCGATGGATTATGTCGACACCAGTGGGAAACCACAAGGGATTGGTGTTGAGTTCATCCGAGCCTTTAATAAGCGCCTTGATAACCGCCTGGAGATTGTCCCTGGGATATGGGATGAAACCTACCAGGCTGTGAAGGAGAAACGTCTTGATGCGCTGATGGATATAACCCCATTGGAATCTCGCAAGGAGTTTTTTCATTTTACTGAGCCTTACATAGAAGTTCCTCATCTCATCTTTACGCGTAAGGATGCGCCAACAGTTAACTCTCTGGCCGAGCTTGCCGGAATGACAGTTGGAGTGGAAAGGGGATTTTTTATTGTTAAAGTACTGCATGACAAGTATCCACAGGTCAGGGTCAGAGAGTACACTACCACCAGTGATGTACTCGACGCGCTCTCCAAGGGTGAGGTTGATGCGTATGTTGGCAACCGTGCAGGGGCAAGATTCATCATTGAAAATGAGCTTATTACCAACCTCAAGGCACAGGCCAAAATATTGGAGACCTCATCGGTTAATGCCATCGGTGTCCGTAAGGACTGGCCCATACTGCACAGTATCCTGCAGAAGGTGCTGAATGATATCTCCCCCCGGGAACATATGCAGATTATCAACCCTTTTCCAAGGATTGAGTCCTCAGAAGGGAGGAGCGTTTTTGCAGAGACACTCTCTTTGGAGGAACGTGCCTGGCTCTCCGATCAGACTGAAATTCATATTGGTGTCATGGATGCCTGGCCCCCCATGAGCTATGTCGACAAGGGAGGAGTCGCTCAAGGGATTGGTCTCGACTATCTTGAGGCGATAAACAGACGCTTAGGTGGTCTGCTGGTTCCAGAGCCTGCTCCATTCAATCAGAACTATGAGAAGGTAAAAAGTAGACAACTCGATGGAATAATGGATATCACCCCCAAACCGGAGCGCGAGCCATTTTTTGAGTTTACCAAACCTTATATGTCCATTCCCCATGTTTTTGTTGGTCGCAAGGATGGCCCGTATTATGACTCAGCAGCAGACCTGAATGGACGTATTGTTGCTCTGGAAAAAGGTTATTACAACGTCAAAATCTTTCATAATAAATACCAGCAGGTAACGGTTAAAGAGTATTCCTCTAATGCCTCAGCAGTCGAGGAATACTCTTTAACCGTTACCTGCTGGTATTTATTATGAAAGATTTTGACG
>CAZOPG010000272.1:0-3337 GCA_964581585.1 uncultured Planctomycetaceae bacterium
TCAACTTATCTCGGCCGGACATTAACGAAACTGATATCGAAGCGGTTTGCCAGGTTCTTCGCACTCCAAACTTAGCGCTTGGGCCAAAAATGGCTGAATTTGAGAACAAATGCGCTGAATACATAGGCCGTAACTATGCGATCTCGGTAAACAGCGGAACCAGTGGATTGTTTCTTTGTATGAAAGCCCTGAACATAGGGCCCGGTGATGAAGTAATAACAACCCCTTTTACTTTCATAGCATCGGCAAACTGCATAATGATGACCGGGGCCAAACCAGTATTCGTCGATATCGACCCGACAAATCTCAATATGGACCCTGCCAAAATCGAAGAAAAGATTACCGAAAAAACCAAAGCGATTCTTCCTGTTGTCGTTTTCGGAAACCCGGCTGGTCTTGATAAAGTCTACCAAATAGCGCAAAAGCATAACCTGCCGGTGATTGAGGATAGCTGCGAAGGTATCGGCTCAGAACTTAATGGCAAAAAAGTCGGCTCATTCGGCACAATGAGCACTTTAGCCTTTTATCCGAACAAGCAGATTACTACCGGCGAGGGCGGGATGATATTGACAGACGATGAGAAACTTGCTCAGATGTGTATTTCCCTGCGCAATCAAGGCAGGGGGGCAGGTGGTGGATGGCTGGCACATGAAAGGCTTGGCTACAATTTCAGGCTAAGTGATATTAACTGTGCGCTGGGAATAACGCAATTGGCCAGGCTGGAAGAGTTTGTCGAAAAACGCCGACAGGTAGCTGAATGGTATCTGGATATTTTGGCCTCAGATGCAAGATTAATAACGCCGAAAGAGCCAGACAATTGCAGGCAAAGTTGGTTCGTTTTTGTTGTTCGGCTGGTTGATGAATATGCCGCCAAGAGAGATGAAATTCTAAAAGCTATGATTGGAGAGGGGATAGGCGTAAGTAATTATTTCCCGCCGGTAACACTTCAGCCGTTTATGGTGGAGCAGTTCGGCTACAAAGACGGCGATTTCCCGGTATCTGACAGAACATGCAAAAGCACAATCGCTCTGCCGTTCTATAATAACCTCAAAAAAGACGATGTCGCCACAGTCTGCGATACCCTCAAAAAATGCCTTGATAAAGTAGCCCCTTAATCGGATAGATGGACAATTGAAGATTTAAAAAGTCTGGAAATATTGGGAATTTTCGACAGTTTTGGGAAGTTTTTTTTGTGATTTTTGGGAAAAAACGTTATTATTGAGTCAAAAAGCCATTCTGGATATTATGGATACAGGGGTAAACGCCAAAAATCAGGTCAAAAAACGTTCAAAATCATTAGAAAGTAACCACAAATGATAAGAAATGCATAGGAAATGAACGTTTTTTTTCGTTTTTTGTCACTTTTTGAAGGTTAAAATTCAAGTATAAACAATTCGTGAAATAGAAAAATTAGCCACTAAGACACGAAGGTTTTTTAACCGCGGATTGCACGGATTTCGCGGATTTATTGGAACGCGGAGGACGGGATTTATGTTAAAAGGGAAAGGGAGAAAATATTCTTGACAAACTGGGTATAGGGGATATAATTGATATTTATATATCTGCTATGCAGATTTATTTATGAGAGGATGAGATTGGTGAGGAGACTTGCCACGTTTTTATGTCGAGTTTTTTCCGCAATAGTCGGTTTATAATTATATTTTTTGGGGAGAAGAACTATGAAGAGTAAAGTTTTAATAATTTTGGTTGTGGGTGTGTTGTTGTCAGTTAATTCAGGTACACAGGCTGTTACAATGGATTGGGTAACTGTAGGCAATGCAGGCAATGCCAATGATGATACCGGCTATGGTGGTGTTTCTGAGGTATACCGGATTAGCAAGTACGAGGTAACAGCAGGACAGTACTGTGACTTTCTCAATGCTGTAGCGGCTACTGATACTTACGGGTTGTACAAAACGAGAATGGGAGATATTTCACCATCAAGCAAGGGATGCAATATCCAGCGAGGTGGCAGCTTCGGCAGCTATACCTATTCGGTAGCTGCAGATTGGGCGCACAGGCCGGTTAATATTGTTAGTTGGTATGATACACTGCGTTTTTCCAATTGGCTGCACAACGGCCAGCCAACAGGTGGACAGATTAATGCAACAACAGAGGACGGTGCATATGATATGTCGCTGGGAGCAAGCGTAGTGTGCAAAGCCGGTGCAACAGTATGGCTACCAAGCGAAGATGAATGGTACAAGGCAGCTTATCACAAGAATAATGGTGTAACTGGCAACTACTTCGACTGGCAGACCAACTGCGACAGCAAGCCCAGCAATGATTTGATTGACCCAGACCCCGGTAACAACGCAACTTTCTGGCAAGATGGCGGCTATACTATCGGCAACCCATACTACCGCACCGAGGTCGGTGAATTCGAGAACTCCGAAAGCCCCTATGGCACATTCGACCAGTGCGGTAATGTGTGGGAATGGGTCGAGGCCTATGGGCACATGTGGGGTTCATCCCAACGCGTTATACGGGGCTCGTCGTGGGCATGCAACAATATCCGTACTCGGGAGGGTGCTTTGTGGGAGTATCCTCCGGCGAGCGAGGGTTGGAGCATTGGTTTTCGTGTCGCCTCCGTTCCTGAGCCGTGTAGTTTGGTATTGTTGTCATTAGGTGGATTGGCTTTGCGAAAAAGACGCAGGACAAAATAGTTGCGGGGGTGATTCTGGTTATTGAATAGTGAATTGAAGGTTGAAGAACCCTCAGGCGGGCCTGAGGGCTATAAGGGGGGTGTTGAAGATTGGGTTTTTGTTGTGGAAATTAGGACAGTTGATTATAGAATAGCGTAAATGGCGTTGTTAGGTGAGGGGATTTCGAGAAAAATGATTGCGTATATGATTACATGGACGACCTATGGCAGTTGGCTGCAAGGTGATGAAAGAGGGTATGTGAAAAATGGAACGATTCTTGATGCGAATGAAAACTTGAAAAGAGCAAATCAAGAACAGCAAAAATTTCCAACAGTAAAATTAAATGCAAACCAGAAACAAATCGCCAAAAACGTAATTGAACAAGAAGCAAAAAGAATTGACCACAAAATACATGCGCTGGCGATATGTTCAAATCATGTACATATAATTCTGCAAAAAGCAAACGAACCAATTGAAAGTATAGTGGCAAGATATAAAAATAAATCTACGCATGCCCTGAAAGCGGAAGGTTTTGAAGGGAAAATCTGGACGAGAGGGTATAATAAAAAATTCTTATATAGTGTGGATGAATTGAAGTTAACCGTTCAATACGTCCAAAATCATAATGATGGTTAGCCTGCGGGCCTGTCCGCAGGTTATTGGATACCTATGAGAACTTCACGATTTTATTG
>CAZOPG010000273.1:0-3331 GCA_964581585.1 uncultured Planctomycetaceae bacterium
AATGACTCCCAGTGTTAATTTACTCATGCTGTTTCCCTTTTATTAAAAAACCAATACGTGTGACTTCATAAATGAATTAGCTGTCGATTGATCCATCCTGCAAGCATCATCGTCAACATCATGAAAGGTTTAATCTTCATTTATATCATCACCCAATAATAAACACATTTCCTCTGCTTAAATTTAGGCTGGGAGTAATTAAAGGTGTCCGGTACATTTTTTTGGTCTTCCTTTTGGTCGCAGGGTTGATTGTAAGTTCATTTTTGTGGCTGTCTTTATTTTCCAATCTGGTTGGCCAAATGGTGCGCCTCTTTCGATACTTTTTTTCAGGTCGTTAAGTCGGTCGGGTGGGTCAATCTGGTTTACTAATTTATCCCAGTTGGATGACAGTTTCAGAGGGCCTTGACTTAATTTGAATGGGGCTTCCATGCCTTTACGTACGGCCAGACTTGACCAGGGCCAATCGCTGGGGCGTTTTACGAGTTTGGCACGCAATGGGTTGGCTTCAATGTAGCGCATGACTGTGAGATAGTGGGCATCGTCCTGAACCGGAAAACTTTTGAAACGTCCCTGGTAAAGATGGCCTATGCCAACTGTGCCGTGTGAGACGTGAAATCGCTGAGTGTGGGTCAGGGTTATCCATCGCATGAATTGCGATAAATCGTTGTCGCCCACCGGCCAAAGCAGTAAATGCCAATGGTTGCCCATTATGCAATAGCCGCAAAGACGCATTGAATATCGTTCGATTCCCTCTGCGAGAATCTGTTCAAAGGCGAGGAAATCGGCATCCTTGCGGAATATCCGTAAGCGACCATTGGCTCGATTGAGCACGTGATAAACACAGCCACCAAGAGTTATTCGTTTAGTGCGGGGCATAGTAATAACATTATAAAGGATTGTAACCGTAAGTCAATGGGAAAATGTACCGGACACCTTTAGTTCGGGACACCTTTAGTTCGCATATTTTTTGAGAACCATTATAACTAACAACTGTTACCAATGTTCTTAGCATAATCTGTAACCTATATTATCGGTTTGTACCAAGAAGAACCCTGCCATGGTGATGGCAGGGCTAAACACCTTTAGGTAGATAAGTAAGGCCGTCGAAATGACCCGCCGGATAAACCGGCGGGCTAAACAGGGTTGTGGGTGGTTGTTTTATAATAGACCTCTCGACTGCGCTCGAGGTGATGGTGTTTAAGAACCCCCTGCAGTGCAGGGGGCTAATAATTGTTGTGGGCGGGTGGTCAAGATTGCCGCGGAGCCTTTAGGCACATAAGTATTTCTTCGCAATGGCATTTATTTCAACGGTAGTTTTACCGGCGCATCGATGGCGGCGGATTTATATAACGCTTGAGCAAGCTCTACCTGAGAGCGAAATGATTCGCCTGGAAAGATCGGGGGTCTGTCCTCTTTTATTGCGTCAATCCAATCTCGTAATTGACTCACCCAGCCGTCACATGGTTGTGATGTTTCTGATGAAAGTTTTTCGGTGAGTTGGCGGGCAAAGGCCTCATCGTGGGATTGCAGAGACCAATCGGGACAGAAGGTAAGGGATGCCTTTTCTGCGATGATCTGTATTTGATAGAATGGACTGGGAAGCATGCCGGGCGCGGCAAGTTCGGAAAGATATATTTGGCCCAGAGCTCCGCTGGAAAAATGCAGTGTGGCTGATGCGCAGTCCTCCACTTCAATTCCTTCCCTGAAAGAGGCCATTTTGCCATAGACCTCATTTACGTCGCCCATGAGCCAGAGCAGCGTGTCGATTGCGTAGCGTCCGCAATGAAAGAGGACTCCGCCGCCAGAATTTTTATATGTACATCTCCAATCGTTTCGCTCCGGGCCCGGCCCACCCGGCAGTAGCAAGTCAAGTTTCGCCATTAGGATTTTTCCGAGCAGTCCCTGGCTCACAGCTTTTTTTGCCATGAAGGCATTTTTGTTGAATCGATTTGTATATTGAACGGTAAACTTGATCTTCTTCGAATTGGCGGCAGCGATCATGGCGTCGCACTGCTCAAGGTTCGGGGCCATTGGGCCTTCACAGAATACATGTTTTCCGGCAGCAGCGGCGGCGATCATCGGCTTAGGATGTGCGGGCGGAGGTGTACTTACGGCGACGGCGTCGAGGGATGCACATTGCAGCATCTCATTGTAATCAGTATATACGGCAATCTCTTCATTGTCCTGCTCCTGGCGGTGTTGGCGAATCAAGGCGGCGCATTTTTGAGCATTAGAGATGTTTCTGCTGGAAACAGCAGTAAGACGAACATCGGGAAATTTGCACAATTGGCGAACGTAAGACGAGGAAAATGCGCCACAGCCTATAATACCTATATTGATCGAATTCATAAACCGCCTCCTGTAAACCGATATTCTCTGTCAAGCATTTCAATTCAACGATGATATAAGAATTTTAGGAACTGTCAATAATCTTTCATGGGAATGACAGAAAAAGATTACAGATTTGAGATTTAAGATTTCAAAGTGGGTGTTTGGGTTGCATAAAAGTATTTGAGGTGGTATTATCGTTATCAGATCAGGAGGAAAAAATAAGAAAAAGGCAAAACAATGACCGAGGAAGGTATTATGAAAACGAAGCTTGATTATCCTATTTATATGCATGTAAACTACCTTGAAGGTATTTTTCCGCTGGATGAGATTATGTCTCGTTGTGCAGATGCAGGCTATGATGGAATTGAGATGCGCGGCTTTGACAAAGATAAATTGATGGTCGCTGATGAATACCTTGAGTACACCTTCAAAACTGCTGCCAAAGCTGGATTGAAAATAATATACTGCGGTTCCAATGATGCTGTTAATGCCGACTCCGATGTTCGCGGGGCGTCGCTTGAGGCGATGAAGAAATTAATATCCTTTGCCGGGGCCAATGGCATAGCGACGTTAAATGCTTTCGGATCAAGTATCCTTAATCCTGATGTACGTTTTATAGAGTTTGACAAGAATGGTTCGACGTTTGTCAGCGAAGAACAGTGGCGGATGAGTGTTGATTATTTTCGGCAGGTCGGTGATTTTGCGGGAGAGGCGAATGTCGATGTTTGTCTTGAGACGCATAATTGTTATTTGCACGATCTTGGTGAGCCGACGGCGAAATTCCTGGATGAGATTGGCAGGCCAAATGTTAAAGCAAATCTGGATTTTGGTAATATGTATCTTAATAAACTTAATAAGGGAATTGAGGAGGAACTTCAGCCGTTAGCTGGCAAGATTGGCTATGTTCATCTCAAGAATTCCTGCTCGTTTAATGACCTAGGTTTGCATGTGTTTATAAGTACGCCACTTTGCGGTGGGGCAATTAATAATTTTGTGCTGG
>CAZOPG010000274.1:0-3313 GCA_964581585.1 uncultured Planctomycetaceae bacterium
AACCATCTAAATTAGGGTCGCTCGCTTCCCAAAGCCTCACAGCACTGGTTGCATTGGCGTCATAAGCATATATAGCACCGTAAGAATAAGAAGGATTATATGCATAGGAGTTACGGGAAACATAAACCACGCCGTCTTTGTAAGCTGGGCTGTTGCCATTGGTTGCACCAAGAACATCTGACCAGATGATTTGTCCCGGCTCATAAGGATTCCCCGGTTCATTGGCTTCAAGGTTAATGCAATACAGTTTTCCGCTGGTGCCAAAGCCGAAATAGTCGGTTATGAATGCTCTGGCATAGGGCAAATCCGCCGCAACACAAATGGAGGAATTCAATATGCATGTATCAAGTAGAGTTTCCCATTCTATTGTTCCTGTTGCTGCATCGATAGCATAAACTTTCCCAGGCAATGCATACATGCCGTCAGCAGTCACATTTCCTGAGCCAATTAAAAGATTGTTGTGTTTGCTGTCGAATGTTGGACTTGGCCGTGAACCCCATGCAGCCGGATCTATCACGGTATTCCACAGAAGCTGTCCCGAATTGGCATCGTATGCGACCAATTGGCTGCCAGTCTGATCGAATTCACTCGGTTCTGACTCGTTAGGCTCTAAGTACTTGGCGTAGGCATAAACAATGCCATTATACAAAATTGGGCCGGTAGCGGATTCAAATTCAAACTCTGCTAAACCTTGCGGGCTTGTGTTCGCCTTCCAGGCAAGAGTATTACTGTCGATTGTATTTGGCCCGTCAACTGCAATCGAATGATGAGTTGCCGTATTTGCATAACCGGGCCAGTCCTGAGAACCGGCATAAGTATTTAATCCCGAAATCATCATTGTTGTTACAATAGAAAAACAAAAAACCTTCTTGAAATTCATTTTTTCTTCCTTATCAAAATAAAATTAACATTTTTCTGTTATTTGCATCCTTCGTTTCCGAATCGAGCGGTTTTTCGCCGCGGCCGTTGGCAGATCGAAACAGCCGCGACGAATTAGTTTAAAACCGCTATACGAAAACACTATGTGGAAATAGCCAATAAAAAAAGCCGTCGTTCCCACAAAGGAAACGACGGCTTATATCAACCGGAATATCTACAGCTTATTTTCTGCTGTGTCAGCGTTCCTTACGCGAGAACTACACACAATAACTGATTACAGGCAGGTTTTCTGACTTGCGTCTTACTGCAAAAATCCTTCCCATCCAACTTGGACAGTGGAACAACTTTTTACAGATTCGGGCTGTAACTTGCGTTACAGCCGATCAGACGCTTACAGCGGCGCGACCGTCGCGGATTTTCACCGCGTTCCCTTTAGCATATCCGGCAAATAAACTGCCGAACCTCCCATCAAACCATCACACTTTTCAAAGAACAAACAGAAGAATAACGAAACTGAATTGACTTTGCAAATAAAAAATAAAAAAAGAATAAATGCCCGTTAAATTATCATTAAAGATTACAAAAGTCTTGAAAAATTGGGGTTTTTCGACAGTTTTGGAAAGTTTTTTTTGGTGATTTTTGGGGAAAATCGTTGTTTTTAGGCTAAAAAGCCATTCTGGATATTATGGATACAGGGGTAAATAGCGAAAATGGGATCAAAAAAGCGATCAAAATCGTCAGAAAACATCAGAAATGATAAGAAATGCATAGGAAATGACAAGAAATGATCACTTTTTGACAGTTTTTTTAGCTAGAAATTCAAGACTAAACAATTCGGCAAACAGAATGTTTGCATCGGATCAGCGTTGCGAACAGTTAATCAAATTCGACGCTCCGTTGTCGCTGCCTTAAAGTGTTGGCGGCCAGTTGGGCAGAAGTGGAATTGTTATTTCTTGACAATCTTTAGCGGTTTTTGTATAATTATCCCTAATAGAGGAGGGCGTAGGGATCTCCTTTGAATTTGGATTCATAATTCTCACCAGGAGGGCATTTGGAATGGGCGTTAGTCGCTGGGTTTTGTTTATCGTTTTAAGCTGTATTTTGGCAAACTTGACTTTTGCTTACGATTACGGCGGCGGGACGGGTACGCCGGAGGCTCCATACAAAATCCGCGATGCCAACGACCTGTTGGCTCTGGCCACAGAGGCAAATGACTACAACGACAGTTTCGTCCTCATTAATGACATCAACCTTGCCAACTATACTTTCACTACCGCCGTAATTGCGCCGGATACAAATAATTCTGACGGAGAATTTCAAGGCATTCCATTTACCGGCATTTATGATGGCAACAACCATTCGATTATTAACCTGACAATAGATACAAATGGTTTAGAGAATGACTTTCTCGGTCTGTTTGGCTGGATTGATCCTAACGGCATCGTAAAAAATCTTGGAATAGAAGGTTCTAACGTGATCGGGAATAGCCATGTTGGCTCTCTTGCAGGATTAAATTCTGGCGGGATAGCAAACTGTTACAACATTGGTATAGTTATGGGTTATGATTCCACGGGTGGTTTAGTAGCATTGAACGAAGGAAATATAACGAATTGTTATAGTCAAATAACGGTAAATAGCAGTACCTCTCCGGTTGGTGGGTTGGTTGCTGAGAACCGCGGATCCGGCAATATAGTGAAATGTTATAGCGTCGGAGATGTTAATGGGCAAGGTACTGCCGGTGGATTGGTGGGACACAATGGTGGATATATTATGGGTTCTCATAGTGGTGTAACGGTTATTGACAACTGGGGGCCATTTGATTTTCATTCGGCTGTTGGTGGACTGGTGGGGTCAAATTATTACATTTCTGATATTGCATGGCCCCTTTTTCAGATTATTGATGGTAACATAAAAAACTGCTACAGCACCGGGAACGTAAGCGGAAACAACGACGGTCGCTCTTTTATGTCCATCTACATTGGCGGTCTAGTGGGAGATAATTCTTATGGTGGCACTATTAGCAACTGCTATTCAACCGGCGAGGTAACCGAAAGTGGTACTGGTGGTACTTTTATTGCCGGTGGGTTATGTGGAGGCAATGATGAAGATAGCATTATCGGCAGCAGTTATTTCCTTGATACTTCCGGGCCGGATAATGGGGTGGGTTTGCCGCTAACGGATGAGCAGATGAAGGATCAGGCCAGTTACATAGATTGGGATTTTTCTTATGACGATGGTAATGAGGCGGATTGGTTTATACAGATTGATGAATATCCTATTCTTACGTGGCAGATATCGCCGGCAGATTTATATGCTGACGGCAGAAATGATTTTAAGGATTTCGCAGTCTTTTCTGAATTCTGGATGAGAGAAGATTGTTCGATATATAATTATTACTGCGACTTTTCGGATTTGGACTTTGATGGCGATGTTG
>CAZOPG010000275.1:0-3308 GCA_964581585.1 uncultured Planctomycetaceae bacterium
TCATGATATATAATAATACACGCCACCAGGATAGCCAATCATCGTCTGTCATACGACCTGTCAACCCCAATATCAACAAGATCACAAGACAGCCAACCCACCAAATAGTGGAAAGAAAAATGTAAAGAAACAATCCTTTGTCAATCTTGGAAAACTCATGACTGTTAACTCCTATCATTTTCCAGAATCTACCTATCGGTTTTTCCTCTGCACCACGTGCTTTCAATTCATCTTCCTCTTCTTTAATCGCATACTCACCTCTATGAAGCATGCGATCCATGTTCACTTTAGGGTTTTTCCCAAGCAATGAAACTATCACATAAGACAGAATAGCGGTAACTGCCGAGAAGAAAAACATCACCTGTGACGTATAAGGAAATTCCGGGCCAACGCATTCAACTAAAAACGGAATATGCTCCCATACTATCCTAAGAATAATTGTGCCAACCGCAATCACACTCCCGACAATCATCGCGGTCCAGGCACCGCCTGTCGTGGCACGCTTCCAGTAAAGCCCGCCAATAATAACTGACCCGGCACCACCAAGATAAATCGCCCCTGTGATTGCAAAGAACATCCATATATATTCCTTGAGCGGGTACAGGAGGCCAAAGAAAAACGCAAAAACCGCCACAAAAAGAATCGATAATCGCAAATACAGTAGATGCTGTTTGGGGGAAAGAGGCTTCTTGCGAAATGTGCAAACAACATCCTGTACTAACATACTTCCCCACGAATGCATATACGTATTATTAGTACTGATAAAAAAGCCTAGCATTAGTGCGGCAAAACAACCCATAAGACCCCCAGGTAACATCATACTCAATGCTACTGGAATACGCATTTGAGTTCTAAGCGTCTCATCATTCTCAAATACGCTATGCAACTGAGCATTAATTGCGGTAGCTTTATCTGCATAATCAGGGTGAAACAAAACTGTTAAAGCCGCAAGCGGTATGATAGTCAAGCCAACGGTGATCAACACATACCGTAGCTGGCCTACAGCTTTTGACATTTTTGCTTCATGCGGCGTTGTGGCAGAACAATTATAGCCTTGAGTGCCCTGCCATGCCATTCGGGTATAGCATATAACAAACCAGGTTATCGCGAAAAATGTAAAACCAAAATCTTTCTTGGCAGCTATGTCCAGAGGGTTAAATAACGAATCGTCAGGTTTGGACGCCAGCAATAACGCCTCGCTCATATGAGCCCATGAGAATTCATACATAAAAAACGCCACTATCACTAAAAAGATGATTGTAGCAAAAAATCCCTGCCAAAAGTCCGTCACAAGCACCGCTATCTGGCCACCTATAAAGGTGAAAAAAAGTGCAATCCCAATCAATATCAGCATAAACAGTGCAAGTGTCAAGTTGATTGCGAGTGAACCAATATGCCAGTAGACGTTTTCAAATCCTATAAAGCTTATGAAGAACCTGGCACCAACTGAAGGAAAAATACCAAAGTTTATAACACCTGAAACCCAGCCAAGAATACCAGAGAATATCCTGAATTTACGGCTGTATCTCATTTCAAAAAACTGCGCCATTGTCATTGCACGGGTGGCTCGGAACCGATAAACAACAAAACCAGTAAGCACCAAAACCGCGGCAATTGGAATAGAAACCCAACTCCAGAATATATTGGTAATGCCCGTTCTTGTAAATATCTCAAAACCCGAGACAATCGCTATAGCTCCCATCCCAGCCATGCCTTCAGCTGTGCCGAGAAGGTATCGACCCGCACAACGGTTAGCTGCCAGAAAATCCGCTACACTTCTCGTGTGTTTTTGAGCTGTAATAGCAGTATACGTAATAAAAAACAAAAAACCAATAACGACTGTCCAATCAATCCAATGAAAACCCATAGCAATCCTTTCCAAAGATTTAGCTTCTATGCCTGTATTTTTCTATCGCCTCAAAATAGGCATAAACATTTTTTATTGGCACATTAGCTGGTATGGTACCCGCACATGCGGGCGGTCGCTTGAAAATTTGTATGATTCCTGGCTACAGCGGCGAACAGTTGCCGTTCGTGGTCGGCTGTTCCTTGAACATATCAACCATGCCCCTCGCCTGGAAGCCTATAAAATCACCGGCTCACCTGAAATAAGTTTTATGGTGAGGAGTTTTGGCGAAAAGAAAATTAGAAAGATTGAAATCCTCAAGAATGGCTTTAGTGTCTATTGTGAATATTTATCAGAGGAGGAAGTAGTTGAGCGTCATTGGCGTGATCAGGAATTTGAGGGTTCGCGAGCACGGTATACGCTGGCCATCGAAGCGGAAGGAGATTGGCTGATAACTTCGCCGATCGGATTTAAGAGCGATTCGCCTTGAAGAAAAAGTTATTGATATCGTCTATTAAAAGTGAGTGAATAATGAAACCGAGAATTCTTTTTGTTTGTACAAATAATGCAGGTAGAAGCCAGATGGCTGAGACGGTTTTCCAAAATCTCTGCGGGAATGATGTAGAAGTTTCAAGCGCTGGAGTAGATCCATGGCCAAATGTTCACCCAATGGCTAAAAAACTTATGGCCGAACGCGGACATTCGATGTCAGGCAAAAAACCCAAGCATGTAAACACATTTCTCGATAGCGAATTCGATTATGTTGTGACCATAGGGATACCGGCAAAAACACAGTGCCCGGAACTGCCGGGTAATCCCATTCGAATTCACTGGGACATTGGCGATCCCGCACGCGGTGATGGCGGTACAGATTCTGAAATAATCTTCCGCGAGACCCTTAAGGGGCTGGATCGTAATCTGGTTGAGCTTAAAAACACAATTCTGCCATTATAACGCTAACTACAATATAGTGTAGCTCTGGAACCACAACTTATGGATGTATCAATTAGTACAGTCGCCTATAATGATATGACCTTGACGGATCAGTTGCGGCTTATCAGTCAAGCTGGCTTTCGTTATGTCAACCTAATGGCATCTGATCTTTGGGAATTTTACATTACACATGGAATTCAAAAAGGTATGAGTATTCTCCTGGATATACTTAAACATAACGATTTAAAAGTGGATTGGATACATCTTCCCTATCAAACTACAGATTTATTAACAACCAACAGGGAAAAACGGATTTTACAGCAATCGGCTTTTTGTAATCTTGTCGACATGGCTGGCAGACTCGGTGCCAGAGTTGCTGTGTTTCATCCATTAGGAGAGACCAGTATGTCCTTCTCTGGGGATATAAATGAGGCTGGCCAGCGAATCATTTCATTCCTTAAACCGATCATTGACATTGCGGAATCTTTTAACATTAGGCTAGCATTGGAAAATTCTCAAATAGTTGCTG
>CAZOPG010000276.1:0-3277 GCA_964581585.1 uncultured Planctomycetaceae bacterium
GAAAGACTTTTTTTCTTTCGGCCATCCCGCAGATTCAAGGGCATCTTCAATATCCTGATGCAGTTGTAATAACTGCTGATTTTCTGTTTCTGTTCCGAGCCAAATGACCTTGATCGGTCTGCCAAAACAGCCAAGAGTAGGTATTTCAAATGAAAAACTCTTGTGCTGAACTGCTGCTGAGGCGACAGCTTCAGATATTCGGTCTATATTGTTCTGCTCAACTTCACCAATGAATTTTAGCGTCAGGTGCATCAAATCCGGATCGACCCATTTTATTCTGCCAGACGTCGGATTCAACTGACTCCTCAGGTCCGCCTGCAAAGCAGTAATTGCAGCCCTGAGGTTATCATCAATATCTATTGCAACGAATATACGCATGTTAAAATTGTGTTAATTTTCGCAGTTCTTCGAATCTTTGCTCGATGTCATCTTTGCTGATTGCGGTTAGTCCTGATAATGAAAAGCCCTCTATTGCCAGCGAAGCGGTTACAGTACCATAGGTGATGGCATTTTTCAAGGTATTGGTGTCTGTTTTGTTAATGTCGGCTAAATAGCCCATCATAGCACCTGCGAAGGAATCGCCGGCACCGGTTGGGTCCTTTACATTTGTCGATGGAAAAGCCGGTAGGATGAACCGGCCGCCAGTATTGTCAATTGAGATTGAGCCGTGCTCACCTTTCTTTATGACCACAACTTTTGGGCCGAGTGTCAGAATCTCATCGGCAGCTTCGGCTAAATTGTCTTTGTGGGTTAGTTGCCGTGCTTCTCCGTCATTCAATATCAGGGCATCTATCCTCTGGAGTAATTTTTTCAAATCATCAGCCTGGTTCTCTATCCAGCAGTTCATCGTGTCGGCAGCGACGAATTTTGGCCCGTGCAGTTGATCGAGCAGTTGCATCTGCAGAGCGGGGTGGGTGTTTGCCAAAAAGACGTACTGACTGTCCTTGAAAGTATCCGGAACGATTGGCGGGCTTTCGGTTAAGACGTTTAGCTCAACATTGTCCGTTATGGCGTGGCTCATATCGCCATGATATGAACCCTTCCAGCGGAAAGTTTTGCTTCCGTGACGAACTTCAAGGCCCTGCAGGTCAACGTCCCTGTTGACAAAGACTTTGCTCAAATCAAATGGGCAGTCGTCGCCTACAACTCCCACCAGTCTGACAGGTGAAAAAAAGCTGGCAGCCATGCTGAAGTACACTGTTGAGCCTCCGATACAATTTTCGCTTTTGCCGAGAGGTGTCGTTACTGTGTCAATTGCTATTGAACCGGTTACCAAAACAGACATTTCTATTCCTTTCCAAATTTTTTCAGCGTTATCTCAATTCTTTTTAAAGTGTTTTCCATCCCAAGCAAGTCGATAGAATCGAAAATCGGCAGACTTACAGTAGTTCCGCAGATAGCGACGCGCAGTGGTTGAGCAACTTTGCCCAGGCCAAGCTGTTTTTGTTCAGCCAGAGAGCGAAGAAGATCCTCGATACTTTCTGAGGTAAGTTCTTTTATGTTTTTCAGGTGAGTTTTCAATTCCGCCAGCATTTCAAGGCCTTGGTTATCCGTTTTGAGTAGAACCTTTTTGACAGCAGCGGGGTCATATTCTATTTTGTTATTTTCTATGAAAAGAAATCTACTCTTTTTTTCTATATCCGCCAGTGTTCTGGCTCCTTCGCTAGCTTTTAACAAGCGAAGGAGAAGCTTGTCGTCGGCAGCGGTCAGGGGTGATTTGTTAATTTGCAGGAAATCCTTGAATCTCTTGAGCAGAAGTTCCGGTGGAAGCATCTTCATGTGTTCGGTATTGAAAGTGAGCAGCTTTTTGCGATCAAAAAGGCTGTTTGCTTTTGTAAATCTGGCAGGGTCAAAGGACTCGACAAGGGCGTCGAAGGTCATTATTTCACGGTCGCCGCCTGGATTCCAACCGAGCAGGGCGATGAAATTGACCAGTGCTTCGGGGAGATAGCCGTTTCTGAGAAAGTCAACTATGTTGATTTCGGGCAACTTCACGCCAAGATGCTTTGCCATCGCTTCAACGGCAGGGTCATCGGGTGTGATTTTTTTGGCAAGGAAACGCTGCATTTCCTCGGCACTTATGCCGCCAATTGAAGCGAGTTGGTCGAGATTAATATCGTCGCGGGCTTTTATTTCTTTTCGCAGTGTTTTTGACTTATCGCGTTTTGACATTTTCCCGCCGTTTTCGCTGACGGTTACGGACATGTGTGCATAAGTCGGAGTTGAAAAACCAAGTGCCTGCTGAAGAGCCTGATGGCTTGGTGTGTTCATCAGGTGTTCCTGGCCGCGGAGGATGTGCGTTATGCCCATTAGTTCGTCATCGACGACGCAGGCAAAATGATATGTTGGGAAGCCGTCAGATTTTTGTATGACAAAATCGCTGAGTTGGTTTGGCGGGAATGTTACCGTTCCGCGAATAATGTCTTCTACTATAATTTCCTGGTTTGGCATGGCAAAACGGATGGTAATCGGCCTGCCTTGACTTTTGGCTTTTTCGACGTCTTTTTCAGTTGGAAAGGGGGCAGGTGCAGCGTAGAGGAAATTCTTCTTTTCCTGGGAAGCCTTTTGCCGCATCTGAGTCAGTTCTTCAGGTGTGTCGAAACAGTAGTAGGCTTTCTTCTCGTCGAGAAGTTTTTTTATGTATTTGTCGTAAATGTCGGTTCTTTGGGACTGGAAATATGGTGCGGCGGGGCCGTCAATTTCAGGGCCTTGATCCCAGTTTATTCCGAGCCATCTCAGATCGTCCATAACCTGCTTTGCCGCAGTGGGTGTGTTTCTTGCCTGGTCAGTGTCTTCGATACGCAGGATGAATGTTCCACCGGTTTTTCTTGCCCAGAGCAGGTCAAAAAGGGCGGTTCTGGCTCCGCCAATGTGCAAATACCCAGTCGGTGATGGAGCAAATCGTGTTACAACCATTAATAACCTCTTAAATAACAATGATGAGGTGTTGAGTTTAAGCTGGATAAGGGAGAGTGTCAAGCTAAAGATGGTGTAAGTAGAAGAGTTAAACCGGGTGATTCGACTTGACTTTTTGCAATTAAACTGATACAATACGGGTTTGTGTTAATGTTACGACAGGGAACGGGAATATGAATGTTTGGTTCGAGCTGATCGGTGTGATTTGTGTTGTCGTTCTGGGCTGTTTTTTAGGTAAATTTGCCGGGCAGCTTCGCAGGCCTTACTGGCTGATCGGTTATTTGGTGCCTTTGATGGTTCTTGCGGTTGTGATAGCGGCGAAATTTAGCCAATCACTAAATTTTTTCCAGCCTTTTTCCTG
>CAZOPG010000277.1:0-3272 GCA_964581585.1 uncultured Planctomycetaceae bacterium
TTACCAAAAAAATTGGCGGCAAGTGCCAAATCGTAGGCGATGATCTTTTTGTAACCAACACCAAAAAGTTAGCGACTGGTATCAAGAAGGGCAGTGCTAACTCGATTCTTATTAAGCTCAATCAGATTGGTACCCTCACCGAGACATTCGAGGCGATCAACTTGGCCCGTAGAAATGGCTACACAGCCGTCATAAGCCACAGAAGCGGCGAAACCGAAGACAGCTTCATCGCCGATCTGGCAGTAGCTACCGGCGTCGGCCAAATCAAAACTGGCTCGGCCTGCAGAACCGACAGGATATGCAAGTACAACCAGCTTTTGCGAATTCATGAAGAACTCGGCGATGCGGCTCAGTACGGTTCGTTCCTTTTTGACTGATACCAGTTCACGTTCTTTTAAAAAGTCCTTCGAGCCCGGGTACAGTGTATTTTTATCTGAATATGATTTGCAGCGTCATCATTTTTGACAATGCTGACGCTGCAGTTGGGGAAATTGCATTATGTAAAGAATGGCTTAGGTCCTCGATTTCTAAAATTTATTACTGAAGATTTGAGTCTCGAAATGACAGTTGTGCGCAGGAATGACGATGCAATACGGTGTTACGGCACGAGGAAGATGTCGGCTGTTGAGATTGGTGATTCAACCCTACGATAGGTTTGCTCGTCTTTAATAGTAAAAATGTCATCTGTTGAAGTTTCGATTATGCGATTCTTCATAAAGAGAATTGAGCCATCACTGAGCATAACATTCTGTCCTTTGCCGCGATGGTTTCTGCTGTTGGCCTGCATAAGTTTGTCACTGAGTTTTACCGGCTCAAACTCGTTACGCTCATAACAATCCGGCCGAGAGGCACAACCTTCAAAAATCGGATTCGCATCGGCCATAAGAGGTGTTATCCCGGCAGAGATTTTTCTTTCGCCCGCATCATTTATCAGCATGAAGCTATATGTAATATATTTTCTTGATGGAAAATCATCGAGTTTTGCTATCGCGGCCTCGTCCAGCGGCTGGCGCCCTTTACAACGCCTCCCCGCACAGACAAACCGGCCTGGCTCGGCATAATTTTCTTTTACGAGAAGCCACAAATGACGTGTATTCGACTGGTTCTGCGTCCCTTTTGCGCCAACCTTCCACCAGGGAGCACCGGCCGCCGTCGCAACAGTAGGCAAAGCTCCTGCGTGGTCATTGGCATAGCTGCTAATACTCTGTCCAAGTCCTGACAGGTTCGCCTCACACTGTATTTGTCTGGCACTGAAACGCATATTTCTGGTAACAGGGAAGAAAACGCCAGCAATAACAAGAATCGCCGCGGCAGTGGCGGCAATCTCGTAAATATTCCGCCAAAAGCTCGGCCTGGCTGTAACAATTCTGGACTGCTCCGCATCAAGAAGCTCCTCAAGCCGACCCTGGCCGCTGGTCGCAGCATGGTGCTCGTACAATTTATCAACGGTAGCGTCAACGAGGTGCGCAGGACATTTTTCGCTATGAAGATGATCTAATGCGGACAACGAATGCCGAAGCTTTTCATAAAACTCCACCGCCCCGCTGTGCGAAGACAGAAGCAACCTCGCCTCGACAGTGTGCTCGTCAGAAACACAACGGAAATAATAATCCAGCAGAAGGTCTCTTTGCTCTTTACTCAACAAAATCATTACTTGACGTTCCCATCACCGCTCACGGATTTCCATTTACGGGTGAAATGCACGACAGCCGTGTGAAGCCTGCTTTTCACCGTTCCAATTGGTATACTTAATATCTCTGCCATTTGTTTGTAAGAAAATTGTTCAAAATAGGCTAAAAGTAAAATTTCTCTCTGATTGGCCGGCATATTCGCTATAACCTCCCTAACCTTATTAGCCTTTTCCGCTTTTGTGGCCTCATCGTAGGGTGTTATTTCATATGATATCAAGGAATTGACGACATCATCGACCGTTAAATCTGCGGGATCCGCAATAGCGCTGAGAGAAATTGTCCCGCCCCGCTGCTGCTTTCGAAGCATATCCCTGGCTTTATTAGCGGCAATAGTGAAGAGCCACGGACGAAGAGATTTGCTGGTATCGAAACTTTCTCTGCTTTTGTACAACTGCAAAAATGTCTCCTGAAAGACCTCTTCGACAAGGTCCTGCCGATTCAGAAACCGCCTCAAAAACACATAGAGTCTATCCTTATACCGGTCTACGATCTCTCTAAAGGCGTCTTTGTCACCGGCCATATAGCTACTGAAAAGCTCAGCATCAGTTTGTTTGCCTTGCTCGGTCATTATCTCAAAACTTTCTTATCTCTCAACAAGTGGAGACGAAGGGAATCGAACCCTCATTTCCGCGATGCGACCGCGGTGTGCTCCCGTTACACCACGTCCCCTTGTTCAGATTGTCGGATTTTACTGAAAAATTCGATAGTTCTCAACCTTTTTAATATTTTTTTAGCTGCAACAACTTTCAAAACCGCCATTTTTCATAGCTGACAATGGTTTTAATGCTCTCTCTACTGGTATGGCTTTCCTTGTCTGCCGGATAACCCAGCGACATAAGCTCAATAATTTCAATTCCTTCGGGTATCCCCAGCACCTCACGCACCTGCTCGGTATCGAACGAACCGATCCAACAGGTTGCCAAACTTTCCTGAACCGCTGCCAGGGCGATATGCTCAAGGGCGATAGCGACATCAATCCCTGCGATCGGCTGACCGCAAGACATAACATAGTCACTGTTGCTGCAGGCGACTATGATCGCTGCTGCTTTTGCGAGAAACATCTGTTCTCTTGCCGCTTTTGCAACCTTTTGTTTCGTTGATTCCTCCGTTACTACCACAAATCGCCAATCCTGCAGGTTTTTCGCTGACGGCGAAAGCCTTGCCGCCTCAAGCACCCTATCGAGTTTTTCTCGCTCTATAAGCTTGTTTTGATAATTTCGGCATGAATAGCGTTTTTTTACTGCCTCATAAATATTCATTTAACGAATCCTTGGTACAAAATTTATTCTTAAATCGATTACCAACTAAACTTTCTGCCTATAAGGTACCATAAAAGTGTTGACTTGGCTACAGGATATCGTTATTGTTATGGGTTCGCCGGGCGGTTAGCTCAGTTGGCTAGAGCGCCTGCCTTACAAGCAGGAAGTCACAGGTTCAAGTCCTGTATCGCCCAGTGGTCTACATTTCGCATAGAATTGCAGGCCATTGTTTTTTGATGATTAGTCTCGCAGTTATAGGGGTTTATATCAGAGAACTTATCGGGTTCGTGCGAGTCAGTGCAAGGGAATTCTGCCCCAGTGT
>CAZOPG010000278.1:0-3269 GCA_964581585.1 uncultured Planctomycetaceae bacterium
ATTATCCAACCTGTTTGAAGGTTGCTGCACGGTTGATCCTGCGGGTTTGGACGACGAAGTTTTAAAACAACTCCCCACATCACATGGCCTGATACTTTTTACCGATTCTGCCGCAGAGCCTATACAACTGCTTTGCGCCGCCAATATCAGACGCACCGCCAGAGCAAGACTTACCGCCCCAGCTGAGGATCAATCCCAAAGGAAGACTTCGATCAGGGAGATTACCGCTGGCATTTATTATTTAAGCTGCTTTTGCGATTTCAGAAGCAGTCTGAAATACTACGAGATCGCCAAAAAACTTTTTCCGGACAGCTACACCGACCTTCTCGCCTTCGGAAAACCTTGGTATCTAAAGATCGACACGTCCGCACCATGGCCGCGTTTTTCAATAACTGAAGTGCCCGTTTTTGGAGCCAACCAAAAAATATTCGGGCCGTTCTATGGACGCAAATCCGCTGCCGATTTCAAAAATGCTCTCGAAGAGGCTTTTCTGCTCTGCCGCCGTCCGAATTTGATCGCCAACCCGCAAAAAGCAAAATCATGCCCATACTTTCAGATGCACACCTGTAGGCGACCATGCATAGGCGATATCAGCAAAAGCCAATACACCGAGCAGATAACCGCCGCAATAAAAGCGATAGAAAATGTTGCTGAGCAAAAGCAGGCTCTAATAGATCAAATGCGCCAACTTTCAGAGAATCTGAATTTTGAAAAGGCCCAGACTGTAAAAAAACAACTCGACAATTTGAACATACTGGAAAGAAAAGATTATCAATGGCTCGATAGCATGGATTCGCTGGCACTGCTTCACATTGACAAATCTGCAAAAATCAAAATCCCAAAACAAAGAGGAAAAGTTCAGACGTATGCCGCATTTCTGATCATGGCTGGCGAAATCATTGAATTTGGCGATTTCAAAATTGAAGATGCCCCGATCCTTTACAAGTTGATGAAAGAAAAATTGTCCACCCCGACGATGCTCTCTGCTAAATCTGAATACCTTGCCGAAAAACTCTCTATCACAGCTTACTACCTTTACCGCAGCAGTTCACCGGGACTCTGGCTAAAATGCAAACAAATCGATTCCGTCCAGCAGATCACCGATGCGATAAAACAAACCTGCTGTGGAAAAGAGAAATCTTGACTCTTCACGAGATTTTTGTAAAACGATTGAACATATATGTTTTTTGACTGTTCAAATGAGAAATGGCAGTTTTTTTTTTGGAGATTACAATGAAAGACGCAGACCAAACCGCAAGAGACCTGTTTCCGTCCAATCGGGTAAATTACATTCTCAGAACCTATCTTCCGACTTGGAATTACGACGAACGGATTGAGGAAATCATCAGGTTCTGCCATGAAACCGATACCAGGCACGTTATGTTTTTTACTGATGCCCAAGCTATGGTCTGGAACCAGTTGACCCTTGACAAGGCCACTCACGAGGCCGAAACAATGAGAAAGGCCAAAGTCCGGTTGGCTCAGGAGGGCGTGCGAGTTGGCATCAACAGCAGCTACAACATGCCAATGTGTCGCCAGGACCATCGTAAGGAACTCGACTATGATCATTGGGCAACTTTTCAGGATGGTTCCTGTAACTTCAACCTGCCGTGTCTGCTGGACCCAAAACTCGATGTCTATCTCGAACAGTTCTACACGATCCTCGCTCAAGTTGGAGCTGACTACATTTATATTGACGATGACCATCGGTATACACTCGTGGCCGGTGGCACATGGGGCTGCTTTTGCGACCTGCATCTTGAGAAATTCTCACAGATCACAAACACTCAATGGAGCCGTGAAGCTTTGACTAAAGCATTATGTGACGAACCAGAAATCCGGCGGCAATGGATTGAGTTTCTGGGCGAACGTCTCGTTCAAATTGGCGGCGTTATTGAACGCGCGGTCCATTCCGTGAACCCCGATATCAAGGTGGGAATGATGGTTCCTTGCGTCCACCAGTTAACCGCGATGGGCCACAATCTAAAAAATGTACTGAACGCATTTCATCCCGGACAGGGAAAGCCTTTAGTACGGCCGTGTATTGGCCCTTACCACGATTGGGATCGCAGGCAGATCGCTCCGGGCTTGTTCTATATGGAGTATATCGGCCATGTTCTGGGCGACGACATTGAATATACAGCGGAGATAGAAACCGGCTCAAAGACGCGTTACGCCCACAGCGCAAAATATATGAAATATAAGATCGCTCAAGCGATTTTGAACCGTGTCAACACTCAAGCGATAACGGCATCCACCTATATCGGAGACAGTCCTTTCCTGGAGCCGGCATACCCCGAAATGCTAAAAACTTCGCGTGCATTCTTTGAGCGGATTCGTGAACATGCTCCAACACGCGGAACACGCAAAGGGGTTCAGCTAATATGGGATTTTGACTCAGCTAAAACCTCCGAACGTAAAATAAAATCGGTAGATGACCTCTCCTGGCCCGCTTTCGCATGTCATGCTATTTTATGCAATATGGGTTTCGCTCTTACCTTTGATGAAAGTCCCGTAAAATTTCTGGCAGGTGATATCTTCAGCACCCTGTCCGAGGATCGCATCAAAAATATACTGTCGCAAAATGTCATGATTGACGCATTCGCCATCAAGAACCTTTGCGAGATGGGACTGGGCGATCTGATCGGATGTGATCAATGTGTCGAACCTCCGAGTGACTGCAGTGCTGAATTATGTTCCTCGAAAGAATTTTTTGGCGAATATCACGGAAACTATGTTCCCCTGGCAGGCGGATGGGGGTTGAAGGATGATGGCCTCTTCAAGCTTAAGCTTAGGGACGGGGCCTCCCAACTTTCGCAGATCACAAATTGCAACAGGGAGGTTGTCGCTCCCGGAATTGCCATTTATGAAAACGCCCTTGGCGGCAAGATCGCGCTGCTGCCATATGGAATTTCTCCAACTAATGGCAACCCCACTTATTTGATCAATTACCAGCACCGCCAGCTATTTGAAAACATCTTCAACTGGATGGAACCGAGCCTGTTCCCGGTCTTTATCGAAAGTCCCACGGATTTCGCGTTGCAGATTTGGCAGGGCCCCAAATCACTCCTTGTATGCATAACCAACATCTCGCTTGACGAGACGGACGCCGTAACGATCACAATCAACAACTCCAGATTCTCAATGGAGAATGCGCGATATATTGATTCAAATGGAAAGATGCAACCGCTTTCGGTAGAGAAGACAGGTTGTGACGGAGAGGCTATAAGCCAATGGAAAATAAACCATCATTTCGGAACAATCAGTCC
>CAZOPG010000279.1:0-3266 GCA_964581585.1 uncultured Planctomycetaceae bacterium
TAAAATTCAGACATGTATACCGCGGGAGATATAGTTATGTCGCGCTGTAGTATTAATGCCATTGGAAATAAAATTCTGTAATAACTGTTTTATCTGGGTAGCATCGCCAAGAACTTTCGGCATATTACCTGAAACATCAAGTATCGTGTTGGTTTCTTCCAGCAATATATTCAGCTCCAGTTGCTCTAATTGCTCGACAAGTTCATTCAAATCAACTGCCTCAAAAGATTCATTGTCCCTATTCAATCTTGAATAAACCAGCAGACCCTCGATCATTTTAGTCATCCTGTCAGCGCCATCTATCATAAATTCAAAGTTTTCCTCATCATCAGCCTCAAGTTTCCCTGCCAAAGAATCTTTTAACATGCTGCCAAAAGAGGAAATCTTACGCAAAGGCTCACGAAGGTCATGCGAAGCAATATAAACAAAATCCTTAAGCTCAGTATTTACTGTCTCAAGTGTGTCAACAGTTTGTTCAAGTTCCTTGTTTGAATGAGAAAGTTGTCCTTTAGAATTAACAAGTTCCTGTTCTGTCTTGACAGTTTGCATTACTTGTGCGGTGGTGTTAGCAAAATTCTCCAGAAACGCATTCTCGTCGGGGGAGATAGGATGCTTTGAAAATAATGCCAGTACTCCTATCGTTTCACCACCAGGAGGACGAAGCTGATAGCCGGCAAACGAAGCAAGGCCACATTCAGCGGCCCAGTCATGATTATGTACACGTGGGTCATGAGTTACATCATTTGTCAAAAATTTACTCTCGTCTTCTGCTGCTACTCTGCCGATCTTGTAACAGCCAAATGGTACACGTTGATGTACTTCGCCGTTGATATGTGTATACCGCCCCGAACTGCTGGTAAGATAAAGACACTTATCACGATATCTGCATACATGTGGCCCCTCAGTAACTTCAGCGTGTATACAGCCAGAATTGCAGCGATCACCTTGACCTGTCAACCAGATTCGGCAAAAGTCTGCATCAAAAATGTCCATTACCGCATTTGTAATTATTTTTGACTTTTCGGCAATAGTCCCGGGCTTGAGAAGTTCGACTTGTAGTTGATTTAATTTCTGCAGATAAATTTCATTTGTCTGCAACTGCTGGTTGGTGGTTCTCAAACTTCCCTCGGCCTTTTTACGCTCAGTAATCTCGCAATCAAGCTTCTCTATTGATGTAGTGTTTTTCCTTAATTTTTCTGTCATAGAGTTGAAGGTTTTGGCTAAATTCCCAATTTCATCATTTGATTTAATCCCAATCAAAGTGTCCAGATTGCCTTTTCCTATTTCGGTAGCGGCATCACCCAATAGCTTTAAGCGTTTTGAAATAAAGCCGGAAATAAACAAGCCGGCAAGAATGCTCAATATCGTAGTTACTGATAAGATTATTAAAATATAATTTCTTAGTCGAATAACTGGGGCACAAATTTCCTCTGTTTCACCTTCAACTACCACTAGCCAGCCCAAACTGGCAACGTCCTTGTATGTTCTTGAGTAAGCATAAGCAATCATCTCCTCTTCTTCGCCGCACTCTTTCAAAACAAAATATCCACTGGCATCTTTATAAAAACTCAATTCTTCTTCCGGCAGTTTTTTGAGGAATTCATATTCTCCCGTTTTATACAACATTTCACCCTGCAAGGTGAGCAACTCAGTCCTCATTGTTTTATATTGAGAAGCGTTATGAATTTCTTTTATAATGTCTGTTAATTCTTCAATATTCAGCACTGTTTTTATAACTCCAAGGAACTTGCCTTCTTCGTCATCGATCCTTACACAAATATCCATGGAATATACATTGGAACTTTTGTCAAAGTCAACTTTTGAAACATACAAACCGTCTTCTTTTGCCCTTTGCCACCATTCTTCATCTGCTTGATAGTAGTCGGATGTTTTCTGGGTTTGCCCAATATTTGCTCCATATTTATTTGTTACAAACACTTCAGCAAAAACTGGGTATCCGTATTTTTGTTCGTAAAATTCTTTTAGCTCAAATTCTCCCCTTATTTCCTCTGATAATTCATTATTGAGAAGCTCCTGCATAAATGGAGTTATCATTTCTTTCGGAGCGGTTGTCCATTCGCTATCCTTCTGAATGATATATTTCTGGACATCATCCATTTCATCAAAATTCTCGTTTGAGCTTATAAATGCAGGTTCCTGTGATATATCTTTGGAATATGCCTGGACCTGCTCAACTCTGTGATTCATACCTTTGTCTATTCTGTCTAATATACTGCCGGCCAAAAGAACAAAACCTTGCCCTATGTTTTTGTTAAAGGCTTTGTGAACAACATCAATAGAAATGTAACCCCCAAATCCCATCAACAACACGATACCAACAAAAGCAACGATCAATTTTTGTTTTATTCGCATTGTAATACCCTTATCATAATTTAACAGATATTAGGGTAATTCGACAATACTTCCCGATAGCTTAATCTAATACTTTAGGGGAAGTTATCCGGAGCCTATGTGCTAGTGAAATAGGCGTATATTATCGGAGTCTAACTAATAACGTTTAGCCATCCCCGACACTCATGACAATATTTTGAGCCTCCTCTGCTGTCAGATTTTAAAATCATCCAGATCAAAATGTTGTAAAATTCCGGGGATTATAAAACTGTGAATATCAAAAGGATCATAGTAACGCTGCCCGACCCAGTCTGCATATTTCTTCATACCGTCAACAATTCTGATGTTTTTAATTCTGCTGTTCACTATTGAGCCTAACTGCACGTAAAGGCTTTCGCGACCGCAAGCATAAAAACTGCAATCGCCAGACTTTATTCCAGGCCAGTATTCCAGCACCTCAACAGCCCGCAGAACATCATAAACGCGCATTGCCGCCAGACTGTCATCAAGCCAGATGAGATCGCAATTGAGCTTATGCAAAACACCATAAAACTGCTGTTTTCCTTCTTTGTAAATCTCACTTAACGCTGCCGCTTCCAACGAACCTGTCGCTGTAACATCGAGAACCATTACTGCTTTGCCGCCGTTACAGGTTTTTTTGATCCACTCAAAATGTTCCTGCAATTTTGTTGTTCCGCCGGACCAGATTGCGATTGTTACAGGAATTTTTTTGTCGAGGTAACGAAAATCTTTGAACATCATAGCGGCATTGTAAATACCTGGCTGTGAAAACCAGAAACCTGTTTCGACGGTCAAATCTCGTATATATTGTCTATTATAAATCCGAAGATTAGCATCACACAGTTGGCGGTTGGCAAACACACGTTTTTTCAGCCAACCAGCAGCAGCTTTTT
>CAZOPG010000280.1:0-3264 GCA_964581585.1 uncultured Planctomycetaceae bacterium
GTTCCATCATAAATTTCAAGATCAGTGCCACATAATCCAGCTGCTTTAACCTTTATTAAAACATCGTCGCAGCCAACTTGTGGCATAGGCACATCCTCATATCTTATATCTCTCGTGCCATATACTCTTATAGCTTTCATATAACTCCCTTTTTGTTATTTTCTCAAAGAAATAATGTTTCACCAGATCTTTCTGCCAACAGAATAGCCCTCCCTGTTGATATGTGTTCAGCTCGTCAATGCCGTTTTGGGAAAACTAAGTAAAATCTATTATTTGTTCTAGCCTAAGGTATTAGCAATTCACATAGATTTATTATAGTTAGGTGTCGGGAAAAAGTCTATATGAAGTTGTGGAAATCGCTTTTTGAGCATTTCTGTAAACTTAATCAAGCCCGGCAATTCGCTGACGGCGTGGCCGCACTCGATAATTGGAATTTTAGCCTCGGCACAATTGTAAATTGTAAACTCGTCTATCTCCCCAGCAACAATGACATCGGCGCCGTTGTTAAGCAAATACGGTATCTTGAATTTTGCGTTCGGATTCAAGCCAACACCGCCAAACAGCAGGCCAGGCCGTCTGACCAATGCGTTTTCATTTCCCGCGTAGCGTATGAAATCGAGATTAAATTTCTTTTTGAGAGATGCAATCAGTTCTTTTACGGTAATGGGCTCCATTTCAAAAACCTGGGTGTATCCATCCCCTGCAATTGATTTTTCGCAACCGATGCTTCTGGCGAACTCGTCATAGATTATCAGTTGATCCAGTCCGTGATGGCACATAAACAGAGTGATACTGTTATCCCGAAGGATACGCTTGCGTTCTATGTCCGCGACTGGATCTTTAGATACACTGTCATCTTCCCATGGGCCTTTATACTCCTGAGTAGGGCCTATCCATGGGCTTTCGTGGCAAACAACCATATCGAAGTTTGCTGAGGCGATTTTTTTCAAGACAGGAGTTAGAATCATCCATGTAACCGCAACAGATTTGACGGTATCTTCCGGTGCGCCGGCCATGAACCCGCCATCCCAATCTGTGTAAGGGCCCTGGGCAAGGCTATCCTCGATAAATTTGACAATGTCAAGAGCAGTCATAGTACTCACGGCTCGATCTCCAAAAAATCTGTTATGATTTGACCATCTGTATTTGCAGGTTCATCTATGCCCGCTATAAATGCCAATGTCGGCACTACGTCCGCCAAATGTATAGATTCTTTTTTTTGATAGTTTTTCTTGATGCCAGGCCCGGCGATAAAAAACATAGCATTGGTACTCATAATGCCGCAGGGGATATCAGGATGATACGGATGCGTCGCCCCCGGCGCGGTCTTTACCTTTTCCTCAGAAATAATTTCCTTATATGCTTCAGGGATGAAATAATTTATATTAGTTATAGTAGGATAATATCCCGGTTTTAAGAAGTAAACTACATCTCCAACATAATCACAGTCGATGCCCAGGTATCCAGCATCTTCTTTTTTCAAAACATGACTGAAGATTTTTTCACCATTCTCAGGGTCAGTGCAGTTATTCAGATATTCAATCAGTTCATCTTGAACTGTTTCATAGTCTTTTGTCTCAACTATTCCTGCAGGATATTTGCCTTTGAGGTTAATGTGAAGATGCTCTCCCATGAAAACTTTTGAATTTTCCATATCAACCACATATCGATTTCCAAACTGTGGAGACGGGATGGCTTTGAGCTTCATAAAACCGCCCTGAACAAGATAGCTCTGAATGCAGGCATATCGCCATGCTCCGACAGAACCATGGTCGCTAACGACCGCTATAACATCTTCGTCTTTGCTGCATTGTTGCCAGATTCTGCCAAGCATTTTGTCCATTGTCTGGTAAGTCTTCTTGAAGATATCATAGGCCCTGTCAATATTTTCTTTAGTGGTAAATTTTTCCGCGTCGGGATGTAGGTATGCTCCGAGGGTATGATTCAGGCCATCCGGGATGTGAACCTGAATGTAACTGATGTCCCAATCGTATTTATTTAGCAGGTATTTTGCAGTGTCAGCCAGCTTGTCGGTCTGCAGTTGGCAAACTTCCGGTATCAGATACAGGTCTTTCCAATTATCATCGAAATAATATTGGGTTTTCATAATGGTGACAGCATTTTCCAGATTCCCCTGCAATGGACAGCCGGCCTGTTTCAGTTCTTCTGCGATTTTGTCTGGATAAGTATAGCCTGATGTTCTGGTAATATTTGTTCTGCAAATTCTTATAGTTTTGCCGTCTGTGGAAAGTTCGTGGAGTTTGAGGTAATAGAAACTTTCCGTTTGGCCGGACTCTGTAGAGAAAGAGTCGTAAACAGGCCCGACCCATTTGCCGGGAATTAATTCGGCCAGGGGTGAGGAGTCTGATTTGTTTTTGTAAACCAAAACTTTATCGTAACCATTTCCGTTGCTGTTATGTACCGATAGGTGATATAGAAACTGTTCGGAGTTTTTAAAATCAAACTTTACTTCCGGGGGCGTGTCATTGGCCCAGTGAACAATGAAATCACTTACGCCAGGAGTATCCAGATTTTCGTCAGCCAATTCCTCCTGTCCAAAAGCTGACCAGCTGAATTTTTTTCCGGAAACAATCGGCAAAACGGCTTTCAATACAGGCGAAAACAATTTCTCTGCATCCGTGTTATCAGCTTTTTTCAGTTCAATTTTTTCTGTTCCCCTGTCATCATTGGAGTACATTGCTGGCCCGGCCAATTGCCAAAGAGCAGAACTTACGCCGCAACCGCCAACAGCAATCGAATCTTTTACCGTCCACGGCCAAGCGATGGGATAATGAATAAGAATCATTTTTTTGCCCGAACGCTCTGCGGCCTGCCATATATATTCAGCCTTGTTCTGCTTTGAGCCAAAAGTTTCCGCAAGCTCCACCACCGGGGCTCTGCCCTGGATTCTGCCGATGTCGTTGTTAAATGAAAATATGCCGTGGGTTGATGAATAGGCACCGGTGGCTATGGTGGTCCAGTTGGTTGGCGTATCAGCGGGCATTGACGGCCGGGCCTCACAGGAGACACCTTCTTTGATCAGCCTTGCAAAATTGGGTAGGTCGTCAATAAAGTGGTTAACGCTTCTCAGGATTCCGGCATCAAAACCGATTAGTATTACACGTTTGTCGTTTCCCATTTTTGTGTCTATCTTCTAAAAAATATCGGGCTCTAGGGGCATTTGAGGCGGTTCGTGCAAAAGATGTTCTCTGAGCCATTCAATTTCAATCTCGTTCTGCTGCTCATCACGTATTTTCTCAAATT
>CAZOPG010000281.1:0-3239 GCA_964581585.1 uncultured Planctomycetaceae bacterium
AAGAGGGGCTCAAGGTTATTTACAAGCTTAAAACTCCCTGTATCCTTGACTTTTTTTCGTGCATTACCACCTGTTTGAAACACCAAGCTAAGGAAAACGAGAAACTGTTTAAGACATTATAATTTAGGAGTCTTTGGTGGACTGGAAAAGTGAATGGAAAAAACTGACTGTTATCGTTGCGGTATTCGCCGGCTGTTTTTACCTGCCGGTAGGATTTAGCCGTTTCAACAGTGCTATTATGGAATCATTGCACCTTGTTAAATGGTATGCCAGAGAACATGTATTGCTGTGTCTGATTCCGGCTTTCTTCATAGCTGGGGCGATTTCTGTTTTTGTAAGTCAGGCTTCGGTGATGAAATATCTCGGCGTAAGAGCCAACAAGGTATTGGCTTATGGTGTCGCAAGTATATCAGGGACGATTTTAGCAGTTTGTTCCTGTACGGTACTGCCTTTATTCGCTGGTATATATAAAATGGGCGCAGGATTAGGGCCTGCGACCGCATTTTTGTATTCCGGCCCAGCTATCAACATCTTAGCAATAATTCTAACCGCCCGGGTGCTTGGTCTTAAGATAGGAATCGCCCGAGCGGTTGGAGCGATTGTTTTCAGTATTGTCATCGGTCTTGTTATGCACCTGATTTACCGTAAAGAAGAAGTCGAAAAGGCTAATAACCAGACAGCCATGCCAGATACAGACCCACAGAGATCACTTATGCAAACGGGCATTTATTTTGCCAGCATGGTTGGCATTCTGATTTTTGCGAACTGGGCCAAACCAACAACCAATGTCGGTATATGGTTCCAAATCTATTCTGCTAAATGGATAGTTACTGGAATTCTGGGTATAGCTTTGATTTTCATGTTAGCGATATGGTTTAAGAAAGATGAACTCGGTCAGTGGGTTGGAGCGAGCTGGGGTTTTACAAAACAAATCCTACCGCTTCTTTTGGGGGGTGTACTAATCGCAGGCTTCCTTCTTGGCAGGCCTGAAACCGAAGGTGTTATTCCATCAACTTGGGTAGCAAGCGCAGTTGGCGGCAACTCAATATGGGCAAATCTTTTTGCGTCTATCGCTGGTGCGTTTATGTACTTTGCGACGCTTACAGAGGTGCCAATCTTACAAGGTCTTATAGGAGCGGGCATGGGTAAAGGGCCTGCATTGGCGTTACTTTTGGCTGGGCCGGCTCTGTCGTTGCCAAACATGTTGGTTATCCGGTCAGTAATGGGGACACAGAAAACAATCGTTTTCGTCTCACTTGTGATTGTAATGGCTACAATTTCAGGAATTATTTTTGGAGCGTTTTTTTAAGAGGATTTAACAATGAAGAAATTACAGGTTTTAGGAACTGGCTGTCCCAAGTGCAAAAAGTTAGCGGAAAACGTCGAAGCTGCCGCCAAGGCTTTGGGGATCGAATATGAAATTGAAAAGATTACAGATATTAACGAGATCATGAAGTTTGGCGTGATGATGACACCTGCATTAGCTATTGATGGCCAGATTAAAATAGTAGGCAAGGTTCCATCACCTCAAGATATTGAAAAAATGATTGATTAGATAGGGTCTATTTATAGAGAAAGGTAAATGAGTTATGAATAAGCTTGTGAAAATTGCTATAGTTTTAATTTTGATACTTGCTGTTGGTGCGGTGATTGCCCTCAAAGAAAACAAAAGAGCTGATTCTGAAACCAAAATACTCGATAATCCTGTTGAAAAAGTTACTATAACAGAAATAGAGGCCGCTGAAACGGCCAAGAGCAAAGAAGTCAAAACCTTACCTCTGCTAGTTGACCTCGGTGCCGACAAGTGCATTCCCTGTAAAATGATGGCTCCTATACTTGAAGAGTTAAAGAAAGAATATGATGGAATTTTTAACATAAAGTTCATTGACGTTTGGAAAAACCCGGATGCCGGAAAAAAATATGGTATTAAAGTGATTCCAACACAAATATTCTTTGATGCTGCCAGCAAAGAACTCTTTCGTCATGAGGGTTTTTTTTCGAAAGAAGACATTTTATTCAAGTGGAAAGAATTGAATTTAGATATCGAGAAAAAGCAGGAATAAAAAGCAATGGAGCAACAGCTTTTTACTAGTTTAACTCATGCCGTTGAAAGCACACCTTTGATAGCGATAGGTGCGGCTTTTATTTGGGGCGTGCTCAGTATAATCCTCAGTCCGTGTCACTTGGCCAGCATACCCCTGATCGTTGGATTTGTCGATGAACAGGGCAGAATCTCCACCAAAAGAGCCTTCTGGGTTTCAACATTATTTGCTGTTGGAATTCTGATAACTATAGGCGCTGTTGGGGCAATTACTGCCGCTGCAGGCAGAATGATGGGGGATATTGGAAAATACGGCAACTACTTTGTTGCACTCATATTGTTTGTTGTAGGATTGCATCTTTTAGGTGTAATACCAATGCCGTGGAGTGGTCCGGGACAGGTAAGAATGAAAAGGAAAGGTCTTTTAGCAGCCTTTATTCTCGGCCTTGTATTTGGTATCGCACTTGGGCCATGCACTTTCGCATATATGGCACCAATACTGGCAATCACGTTCAGGGAGGCTTCCAAGAGTTCACTCTACGGAATTCTGTTGATCCTGGTTTATGGCATTGGCCATTGTTCGGTTATCATCTTAGCTGGGACATGTACTGAACTTGTTCAACGTTATATGAACTGGAATGAAAAGTCAAAAGGGGCTGTGATTTTAAAGAAGGTCTGTGGTTTACTGGTGTTGCTGGCAGGTATTTATCTTGTCTACACCGCTCCTTAACACATAAGTAACCAACAGTTAAATGGACAAAAAGGGGATTATTATGAAAAAAACGAAACTTAACCTGATTATTGATGCGTCGCTATTGCTGTGCCTTGTTACAATTGTGAGAATCAGGTTTTTAATAAAACACGTGTTGGTTCCAGACTGTCCGCATCGGGAAATTTACGGACAAAATGTTCAACCTTCGTTTTTTCGTACGCAGGTTTTGTATTGGAAAGAGTTTTGATCACTTTTTCGAGACCGTCATTAAAACTACCGGAGGCTTGATTTTAATTGGGATAGGGGTTAAAATTCTATTGGAACATCTGTTTATCTGAAAATACAAGCGTTTAGTGCTTAATAACTTGGAGTATAAATCAAATGGATTTCAAGCAGGCAATTACCGATTATTCAATAAAACATTACAAATTGATGTAAACGGCGGAGCAAAATTGTACCATCTGGCGGGCGGTTGAAATTTGTACC
>CAZOPG010000282.1:0-3234 GCA_964581585.1 uncultured Planctomycetaceae bacterium
TATGGTCAAATGATAACTGACCTAGGTGGAGCAGATATTTGTTATTCCGGTCCAGGTTGGACGGGGCATATTGCCTTTACAGAGCCTGCTAATGAGGTTTCGCCGGAACTACCAACTGATCTTGAAGAATTCAAGAACTGGGGGCCCGGTATTGTTACACTTAGTCCCTATACACTTGCTCAGAATTCGCTACATGGCAGTTTTGGTTCTAGTGGTGATATTGCAGCAGTACCTCCTAAGGCAGCCACCATCGGACCTAAGCAGTTTTTGGAAGCAAAAGAGGTTATAGCTGCTTATGCAATTTCAATTCAGGGAACAAAGTCATCATGGCAAAAACTAATTACTCGCCTTGCATTATTTGGACCAGTCACACCGTTGGTTCCTGATTCTATTATTCAGCTACGTAAAGCTGAAGTGTGGGTTAGTGAGAATACTGCAGCACCTATTGAGGTAGATTTGAACGGCGGGTATTAGAAATACAAAAAGTGTAAATGGTAAATGGTAAACGTAGGAGTGCCTCTGGCGGGATGATGTTAGATGGTTAGTTTGTTAGATGGTTAGATAGGGAAGAATAAATTACGAATGACAAATTACTAATTACGAATGGTGGAAAAGCTCCGCAGGTATATAATTAGTTAGATGGTTAGTTTGTTAGATAGGGAAGAATAAATTACGAATGACAAATTACTAATTACGAATGGTGAAAAAGCTTCGCAGGAATGGCTAAAAGGCGGGAAGGTGTTAGTTCGTTAGACGGTTAGATAGGCTAAAACAATTACGAATGACAAATTACTAATTACAAGTGTTGGAATAGCTCCGCAGGTATTTTTTTTATGACGAGTTTTTCCTTCAAGCTCAGCGTTCCCAGAAGGATCCGCGCCGGGTCGACGCAGCTACAGCGTTAGTCTTGCAAATTAACGGTTAAAGTGCAGTTTCACCCTGTAGCCGAGTAGCTTCGGCTCGGGAGTTCCCGCTTTGCGGGACTAAGGTGGATGGTGATGGGCTCGGAAGTTGCCGAGTTTTTCCTGCAATCTCGGCGTTCCCAGAGGGCTGAATCATCTCCCGTTGGTCGGGGCTGATTACAGCTCCAAAGGAGCGACAGAATGTAGCCACGGGGGTGAACCCGTGGAAAAATGTTCTCTTTGGAATTAAACCCTGAAAGGGTGACACTTATTCAGATGTCATCCCTATGGGATTCATTTTTTTATTGTATTGTCCTAGGGTTAAAATCCCGCTTTGCGGGACTACAAAGATATCGCCCGCTGGGGCTAATATGACCCACACAAACCGTGACAGAGCCATAAGTATAGGGTTACGTTGCTCTTACAGAGCGAAGGTATATAATGTTAATGGTTAGTAATACCTACCTGTTAAAACTAAGAATCTTTAGCCTGTCCGGTCAAGTAAGATGAATAGACAAATGCCATATAAAAGTACCGCTTATCCCTGCAGTAAATGTTTTTGACGATAATCTCTGGGAGTTATTCCATGATATGCTTTAAATGCACGATAGAAATGTGTGATCTCTTTATAGCCTATTTTTGCAGATACTTCTTTTATAGGCATCAAAGTTTCACTTAGCAGTCTGGCAGACTTATCCATTTTCATATTAACGAAGTATGTTCCAGGACTAACTCCCAATTGACATTTAAAGAGTGACCGAAAATAACTTTCTGAATGATTAGTTTTAGCCGCCATATCAGCCAAATTAATGGACTTTTCCATATTTTCGGATAACCACGCTATCATAGGCCAGAATTCTGTTTCTATTTGACTCGGCGGAAGTGATCTATCCTCATTCGCACGTAGCTGTGCAATAATTAAACATATAAGTGCATACCGCACTTTATCTAACGCCAGCGACCATGGTTTATATGCAAGTTGTACTGCGCGATCAATATCATGTTCAATTAATAATGGGGATGGATGCAAAAACAGTTCAAAGGTTTTGTCTTTATTAAAATCAGTTTCTGTAAGAGTCTTAAAATGATGAACAGAGACCTTCGTTATCGGAATCATCGAATGACCGTAAAATGCACTTCCAGGATAGATAAGAATAGCTTGTCCAGTATGTAGGTCAATTTTTTCTTTACCCATTATGGTTATACTTACGTGCCCATTATGAATAAACATCAAGTCAAAATGCGGCCATTTGGCTGGTCCAATATGTTGAACAGCATCGAATTCACCATATGAATTTTTAATAGAATAAATCATAATAAGTTTTTTTATTGTAATAAATTTTACTTATAAGCTTTCCACAAGGACAATTAATTTCACAATATAGTATATTGCGTTATAATGAATAACAAAAAATAATTAAGACAAATGCTAGCATTTTGTATTAGCTAAAATCGTCAATTGACAAAGTAAATGCAGCCCAATAAAGTTATTTATGTTACATTTAATTTGTCAAAAATTAACTATTGCATTTAACCTGTCAGATAAAGTTTTTGTTAAAGCTAATTTTGAGCGAAGTGGCTTGTCCGCTTACGCTCTAAAATTTGTTTGCCCCCCCGCCACTGTGCTCCGTGACTTTGAGATAGTTGTCATTAAGGCAAGCGCATCATTCGGTGAATCTGATCGAAAACACGTCTGCGTCTTTCAGCTCAAACCTGAGTTTCACTGGGCGTCCGGCAAGTTTATTGACGCTGTTGTGATCCTTCCAGAAGACAGGGAAATCAAGCTGGTCGCCGAAAACTGGCTCCATATCTTCTAAGGCATAGCCTGGCAAGACTCTACCCTCGGCATCCTGAATCTCGACACGGATGGAGCCGACTGCTGAAGTTGAAAAATTGATACGCAACTCTGATCCGGCAAACGTCAACGGTTTGGTGATGACTTCGCCCCCTTGGTATCCGGCATTGATGCTACCGAATCCCCAAGGTCTGAGGCTCAGACGGCGTAATCGGTTGTCGGACCAGCCGTAATGCTCGCTTACATACATCGACCATTCTGTTGCAAGAAGTGGCAAAATACCGATTGCCGGCATAGTGTTGCGGTGCGTCCAGTTTCGCTCATCAAGACCGGGGCGCAGCCACGCTTCCAGAAAGGGACGTTGCCAGTGTATTCCATCTCGGCTGGACATTATAACTGCGTCGGTCATGCCGGCCATTCCGGGCCGGCCGTTGCCAGGATAGTCCATCCCGCTGATGTCGGTGACAGGTGTGGTACGTTCTGCGACGTACCGCATCGGGAAGGACAACAGGATATGCTCAGCACCGGGCACAGGAA
>CAZOPG010000283.1:0-3226 GCA_964581585.1 uncultured Planctomycetaceae bacterium
GCGAGTGCGGAGCTGGTGTTATGGATGTAATAAAAGTAGATATCGACGAGGCAAAAGACGCAATTAAAGCTGGGCCTGCCAGTAATGAAAGTGTTTATAAAGCAATTGTTGCCGCTGCAAGGGCACTTTTGTTTACGGTCGGGTTAGAGCCAAAAAAAGACAGGGAGATTTTTGCCGCATTTGCTAAACATCTTATTGGCCCGGGCTGGGTCGAACCACACACACAACAATTGCTTGACAATGCCCTTGATTGGAAAATGGGAGATGCAGACTCAATCGTCGATCTATTGCCACGGGTTGAAGATTTAGTTAATCGGATCGAAAAGCTTTTCCTGTCACTTGACGCTAATCTTAAATTTAAAGCTGAACCAATAGCACAGAAAAGAAACGTTGAAAACGAAGAGATCAAAAAACATGTTATTGATCTGCGTGGTGTGGCATGTCCCTTAAACTTCGTTAAAGCAAAACTTGAACTCGAAAAACTTGAAGTAGGCGGTATTCTTGAAGTGTTGCTTGATGAAGGCGAGCCTGTGCGAAACGCGCCCGCGAGTTTTGCCGAACAGGGTCAGCAAGTTCTGGACATTAAGAACGTAAATGGTTACTATTGTGTGAAGGTGCTGCGAGAAAAGTAAATCATTTATTGGAGGATCATAAAATGAGTATAGCAAAAGATATGACAGAGTTAATCGGTAAGACCCCGTTGGTTCAGTTAAACAGGGTGACAGAGAACTGCAAAGCCAGGGTAGCGGCCAAGCTGGAGTTCTTCAATCCCGCCAGCAGTGTCAAAGACCGTATAGGTGTAAGTATGGTACAGGCGGCGGAACGTGAGGGTAAAATCAAGCCGGGTGATACCCTCGTTGAGCCGACAAGCGGCAACACCGGCATTGCACTTGCGTGGGTTGCCGCTGCGAAAGGCTACAAGCTGATACTAACTATGCCCGAATCAATGACTGCCGAGCGCAGAAAGATACTCCAGTTGTTTGGTGCCGAACTCATTCTTACTCCGGCCGAAGAGGGAATGACCGGTGCGGTTAACAAAGCCAATGAGATCGCGGCCAAAACCGATGGAGCCTTTATGCCGCAGCAGTTTAATAATCCTGCAAACCCTCAGATCCACAAAGAAACAACCGCTCAAGAAATTTGGGACGACACTGATGGTCAGGTGGATATTTTTGTCGCTGGCATTGGTACAGGCGGGACAATTACCGGCGTAAGTGAAGCACTTAAATCGAAAAAATCCTCTGTTAAAATCATCGGAGTTGAACCATCCGATTCAGCGATACTTTCCGGCTGCAAACCTGGCCCGCATATGATCCAGGGAATCGGTGCCGGCTTTGTCCCAAACGTTTTGAATATGAATATTGTTGACGAGATAATACAAATAACCAATACGGAATCGTTTGATATGGCAAAACGTTTAGCTAAAGAGGAAGGTATTTTTGCAGGCATATCATCAGGAGCAGCAGCAGCAGTAGCGGTCAAAGCAGCAAAACGCCCGGGAAATGCCGACAAGCTGATTGTGGTTGTACTGCCTGATACAGCCGAACGTTATATCAGTACGGTACTGTTCGAGTGAGACTATCACACAAACGATATTGATTTAACACAACCTGATATAGCTGTGGAGCTTGCCAACTTCAAATTGTCTGAGCCGCCGACACACGGATTTTTGGTTCTTATGTCGTAAAAACTTCTGCCATAACTACCCATAAACAAGACAGGATATGGCAACTATACCAGTTCTGATTAATCAATGCGTTAAGCATAGGCACTCACCGATTATAAGCATTGTTATTAGCTTTTATTTCTAAAAAAAATGTGAAACTTTTTTTTTATTGAGACCTCTGAAAAACTACCTATTTTACAGCGAGACATAGTACCATTTAGCTGGTAGAATTGTGTGTATGGGTGTGCTCCTTTCTTGGATAATAATTCTTTGTTTGAAAAGAATTATAGTACACCTAATTTTAATGGTTTGAGTGAAAAACACCTCTCCTATTAAAAAAATATCGCTGTAACTCCCATGCTCTAAAATAATTAGACACTACGGACAGGCTCTAATGAGCATCTATGGGGAATTTCACAGCAATTGTTGAGCGAATCAGGCTAAAACTGCACAGTTGACATTTGTGCCGCTGAGATATAGTATACATGTTTTCTAACCCATTTTCAGGAGTTGGTTTATGACGAATGTAACATTGATTACAGGCGACGGCATCGGGCCGGAAATCGCCGAGGCAACGAGGAGATGTATTGACGCAACAGAGCCACAGATTAACTGGGAAATCGCTGAAGCGGGTATAGATGTGATGGAAAAGACCGGCACGCCATTGCCGGAAGCGACGATAGAATCCGTAAAGAAGAACGGTATCGCCCTGAAAGCCCCCATCACGACGCCGGTCGGCAAGGGTTTTAGAAGCATAAACGTTTTTCTTCGGCAGAATCTGGACCTATATGCCTGTCTTCGTCCGTGCAAAAGTTACAAGGGAGTACGGAGCAAATACTCTGATATTGATCTTATCATTGTTCGTGAGAATACCGAGGACCTTTATGCCGGGATAGAATTTGAAAAGGGCAAAGACGATACCGCAGAACTTATGAACTGGATAAATAAGCACAGCGACCGTCAGATCGGCCCCGATGCTGGGATAAGTATCAAGCCTATCTCTGTAACGGGTACGCAAAAAATAGTTCGTTTCGCTTTTGAGTATGCCCGCAAGCTCGGACGTAAAAAAGTAACCAGCGTCCACAAGGCCAACATTATGAAATTTTCCGACGGGCTCTGGCTGGACGTTAGCAGAGAGGTGGCCAAGGAATATTCGGATATCGAATTTGAAGACCGCATAGTTGATAATATGTGCATGCAACTGATACAAAAGCCAGAATTGTATGACGTTATCGTACTGCCGAATTTGTACGGCGATATTCTGAGTGATCTTTGTGCCGGTTTGGTTGGTGGCCTTGGTGTAGCTCCGGGGGCTAATATCGGCGACAAGGGCGCAATCTTTGAAGCAACCCATGGAAGTGCACCGAAATATAAGGGGCAGAATAAGGTAAATCCCTGTGCCCTGATTCTTAGTGGCGTATTGTTATTGAGACATCTGAATAAAATAGTAGAGGCTGATAGACTTGAAAATGCGGTCGCCGCGGTGATTGCTGAAGGTAAAGACGTTACTTATGATATGAAGCCCGACCGTGACGATCCAACTGCTGTGGGAACCGCTGA
>CAZOPG010000284.1:0-3223 GCA_964581585.1 uncultured Planctomycetaceae bacterium
AATATATATTTTGTTAATATTGGCTGTTACTGTATGTCTGCCATCTGTGTATGGAGACAATGGTGATGAATTATTGCAGCAGTTGCTGAAGAATAAGCCGAATACTTATATTAATGACTATGCGCATGTAATCCCAGAGCCAGAAAAACAAAAAATGTCTGCCGTCTCTCAAGAACTTCGAGAAAAAACCGGTGCGGCAATTGTTGTTGTTACGCTACCATCTTTGCAGGGTGCATCACTTGAAGATTTTTCAGTGAAGCTTGCACATGGGTGGGGGATTGGCGATAATGATCAGGGAATTTTACTGTTATTTGCCTTGAAAGACCGAAACGTTAGAATTGAGGTGGGCTATGGACTTGAGCATATAATTAACGATGCAAAAGCTGGTCGCATTATCAGAGAGAATATGGTTCCATATTTCAAACAACGGGCATATGCTTCCGGACTTTTAAACGGAGAGGCTGCAATTGCCACAATAATTGCCAAATCGAAAGGTGTTCAACTATCAGGTAACCCTCGACTTTATCAGCGCAACACTCCGCAAGAAAGGTCTTTGGCATCAAAAATTTTTGGTATGATATTCTTTATATTCATGGTTTTTATGTTCATTAAGCATCCTCGATTAATGATTTTGATGTTATTGATGAGTAGTGGCGGTCGTGGAGGCGGTGGAGGAGGCGGTGGCTTTGGCGGTGGTTTCGGAGGTGGTGGTTTTGGTGGCGGCGGTGCATCTGGCTCGTGGTAGAAGAAGAATTATGAATGCTGAATGATAAATGTTGAATTGTGGAAAAGCTCCGCAGGCATTTATGTAATGCACGCTTCCAGCTTGCAAGTGATTGGGAGCGACGATGTCCTCATCGTCATAAGCTGTAGCCGCTAAGAGTGTTCGGACTAAGTGTAAAGATAACTAAGAGTTTAAGAAAACGGGGGAGAACGGTAGTTTAACCATAACCCCTTAATAAACATATATGGGAAGTAAAAAGCTAAGAACTTTTTGACAGAGCTGCATAAATATATTTCCGCTCATAAAGCGGACTCTACAAAGGAATGCGACATGCAGTAAGCCTGTATTGGTTATAACAGAGCATAGTATTGGCTTTTAGCAGTTGTAGTGTCCGCTCTGTGAGCGGAAGAAAAGGGAATAAGACAAAAACGTCTATATTCCATTAATTTATAAAGAATTGGGTGCAGGCTCAGCCTGCAACTTTTTGACAGAACAACATAAATATTTAGGAGATAGACAATGAAATTTAAGAATGGAATATCTAAACTAAGAGAAAAAAAAGGTGATGCGTCGTGTAGTGCAGTCTTTGCGGGAGACTGTTGTCCATGGGAATCTGGCGAGAAGATTGTTCAATCTGGCAGGACGGAGGAACTCGCTGGAGCAGTTAAACCATTTATCTCAGGGGCTGATTTGCGCATTGTGCAATTTGAGGTTCCGTTGACAAATGGTGATGCTCCGATCGATAAAAGTGGTCCAAATTTAAAGTGCTCTCCGGATGTTTTGGAGCTTTTGAGTTTTCTGGATTTTCAGGTTGCGCTTCTCGCGAATAATCATACAGGAGATCACGGTGGAAAAATTACTATGGAGACGATTGAGCGCTTGGAGGCGGCTGGAATTCAAACGGTCGGTGCTGGTGCCAATATTGTCGAAGCGGCGAAGCCTCTGTATCTGGAGAGTCATGGGGTCTCGATCAATGTATTGAATTTTGCCGAACACGAATTTGGCACAGCTACGGCGACGACTCCTGGCTGCGCTCCGCTGGATCCGCTTGACAATATCACCGCGATACAAAAGGCGGGAGAGACGGCCGATCTGGTCATTGTGGCCATTCACGGAGGTCACGAGAGAAATCCGTTGCCCTCGCCACGCATGATCCAAACGTACCGGGCTTTTGCCGATGCGGGTGCGGCCGCCGTTTTCAACTGCCACACGCATTGTCCAGAACCGATTGAGATATGGAACGGGATACCAATCATTTATTCGCCGGGAAATTTTTACTTCCCGTGGGATGACTTGTCCAGTGATCACTTGAGTTCGCTTTGGTGGAGAGGGTATCTGCCCAAATTACATTTGGATAAAACCGGGGTTCATGCTGTTGAAATCATGCCGTACGGATTCGATAACGAGCGAATATTCACATTGACCAACGATGCAGAAGCTGGCTTTTTCGAATATATGGAAACGCTGAGCCTGTTGCTCGCCGATGAAGAGAAGGTGATCACGTACTTTGAAGCGTGGGTCGCGCATCATGGAGAGACCTATTTGGGGTGGTTGCGTGATCGACTTGCAAGCTGGCCTATTGAGCTGAGTGATCGAGCCGCAGTGAGAGAAATGCTGCCTGTTCGCAACCTTTACACTTGCGAGTCGCATAATGATTTGGTGAAAAAATATCTTCGTTTATTGGAGGAAGGTCGGATTCCAAAAGCGATGGAGGGATGGCCTGATGTAGAGAAACTTCGAACACCTGAATGGGCGGTGGATGGGGAAGCGGATCGTTTATAACGAAAATAATTTATAAAAGCATCATCCGGTTTTCATCGGTTCAAACGCAGATTTGAAAATATGGGTAAAGAAAAACACTCAAGGCCACTGGAGCCTTGTCGAAGTAGTGGGAGCTTCCTGATTGCATGAAATTGATTTGGGTGGAGGTGTTGAAATTATAAACAACTTCCCTAAACGTACACACTCTTCTTGACTGTGCCAAAAAATCCTTAGATTTCTGGTTGAGGGCATTAACATGCTTTTCAGTAACCGCCTTGGCGAGGGTGGAGCCTGCGACAGCAATGAAATGAAGTGTAATGGCCTATAAAATTAGAATTTACATTATGCTTTTATCACTCAACGGGTGATAAATTCGGAAATTGGTTTTGGCGGACGCCGAGGACGTATTAGCTCCTGCCCTGTTTAGGGGAGGTCACCTCGTATGCGAGGTGGGAGGGGTTCCCCCTCCCTCTGGCATTATAATATTAAATTGCAAGTCGGGAGGGTCAGCGTCCCCGCTGACATAAAATCGTCTCAACTAGAAAAATAGGGAAAAAATAAATAAATAAACTATACGCTTGATGTTTTATATGGATAGTGGTAGTCTTGTTGATACTGATTGAGGTCCAATCCGTTTTTTTATTGTGTTATTTGTTTGATTTCACGGTATAATTAGAGTTTATGGCTCTTCGTAAATTATTGTGGATACAAAGCCCCATAGGGGCGGAATCTTTGTAG
>CAZOPG010000285.1:0-3217 GCA_964581585.1 uncultured Planctomycetaceae bacterium
GTCGTAAAACGCTACTTGAATGTTTGCACCCACGGCAACAACCATCGGGTTACCGAGGGAGTCAATCTCAATGTCGCAACTGCTGGTTGTTATACCACTGGCCATAGTTGTACTAATAGCGCCTGTGCCATCGTCAGTATACCAGGGATAAGGATAGGCAGGATACTGGTCAGCATGGAAGCTTACATATGGGGTAACAGTGGCACCGAGAGCTACCTTGGGTTCAGCGCCGGCACTTGCCATTGGATCATTAGGTGTTGACACTATAGTGTTAGTCCATGAACCAGTAGCGAACATGCTGTGCGCAGCAGTGGCCTTTACAATGTCATAGCCGCTGGAGCCGGTTTTGTCGAGGTAGACAAAATACGGCACATCATTGGCGTCCAGCTCGAACGCTTCGCGTACAGCGGCATCAGCAAATTCCAATTTACCAGTAGCAGCATCAACGTAAGACCAACCGCCGTAAGTTCCACGAGTGGAAACTCGGGCGGGTGCGGTGCTGGCAGACCATGCAGCCGAACCTACTACCGGCCGACCGGCCATTAGCCCAATGCCATGAATCTTAATTCCATAGGTGCCGACAATACTTGGAATGCTCTCTTCGTCAATCGTTTTGGTCAGCGAGCCGTTTCCGCCTGCGGTATAGGTGTACTCGTTGTAATTAACGGTACCCCATGTGCTACCATTGATCTGATAATAGACGATACCGAACTGGCCGTCTTCGGCAACTATGTTAATAGCATTGGCATTGCCAATATCCAGGGTATCGACCTTTTCCGGCGTCGACCAGTTATAGGCCCGTGCCGAGGATGCAGCTAAACACAAAATTAACATTAATACAATTAACCTTTTCATAATAATTCCTCCTTACAACTAAAATATTTATTAAAACAAAACACTTCACTAGATAAAACCAGAAACCTGACTCTACCACCTCCTTTCTGTCTTGCGAAAACAACTATTTGCCTTTACGGATATTTTCGTGTATAATATATACATCTGATATAGGGCACAAAAAGCCCCTGTAATCAGACCTTTGTGGACCAGCAAACACTCTTCAAAGTTCTCGCTGGTTCACTTTTTTATTTTGTGATTCCTGTCCGTCTTACAAATCGCCATCCTCGGATTCCATAGTTTAACATTTTTACCTTTGATCTTTTAATTTTTTTATGTCGTTTCTCCTTCAATCAATTCCCCTGGAATAGAAATTATATTCTGCTCCCCCAGTTTCTGGCCATTTAACAATTTAACCATAGCGTCAAAAGCTGTCGCTGCCATTCTATCCATATCATATTCATGTCGCGTTACAGATAAATGATAAGGCAGATGAACTCCTTTGTTAGCATAGGTTACTAAACTAATCTGTTCAGGAATTCGGATTTGCTTGTGCAAAATCGCACGCAATACTCCACAAGCAATAAAATCATCGTCAATAACAATTGCATCCGGATGGCTATTCTGTTCCCAGAATTTCATAAAACACTCATAACTTCTGTTTTCGACAGTGCTAGCGAGAGTGCCAGGGCTAGCGTTAGCGTTGGCATCCCTATCAAAAACGAGCATCCACTCGTCCCGGATGGAAAGACCGGCTTCGATAGCATGTTCAGCAAAATATTTATCATTTCCTTCAGGCTTTCGCTCGTCCTCAGGGCTTAATCGAGCACATACAAAACCAACGGTCTTACAACCACTCCTATGCAAATACCGTGATGTTTCTCTGTAAAATGCTTCTCTGTCATAATTAATAAGAGCATCGGCTTTGCCACAGACCCCATCAAGCCGAACAAACGGAATATTTTTTTGTTTTAACGGCCCGCTAAGTTCCCACAGAGGATGAAAGCTGAACACGCCCCGAAGTATTTTTATAAAGTCAGGTTCCAGAATATCCAGTGTGGCCGGATAGTCTTTACTTTTGCCCACTCTCTTACCCAAATGTAATTTCGGGTGCCATTGAACGCCATTATATCCGCTAATTTTTCTCGACAACAAACTAGCCATCTCGCGATAAAAGGGTGAAGCATCGGCTTCCAGAAGCTGCGGCCGGATCACAATTGCAAATTCACCTTGCCGCAGAGGATCACTAATCACTGTCCCACGGCCATGATAACGCTCTACATACCCTTCCTGCTCCAACATACCCAATACTCTTCTTACTGTCGTATCGCTCACTGAATATTGCCTGGCTAATTCACGCTCTGATGACATCATCTGGCCTACCCTGGAAGACTTCGCAATTTCCCTGAGATTATTCGCGAGAGATACATATCGAGGTGTTCTCTTTCTCACGATTTGTTTGTTCGTTACTGGCATATCTTATACTTTTTAAATTTTACATTAAAAGAGTTGGCCATAACTCTTGCCCAACTCTTTTAATGTATCACTCTCATGATGTTATGTCAATGAATTTTTTCAAACACCAGACGCCAGCGTCAAAAGTTTTTGGACATAAAAGATTTCATAACTTATTGTAAATCAAGCTAGTTATGCAAATTATAGGTTTGACAGGCAGATGAGACCATATACAACCTAACCTCTTTTGTAACAAACACTTAGAATAATTATGCATAAAATTGTAAATTTGAGGTGCTGCTATGAGGTCTTCCGTCAAGGGTCTTGTCTTACTCAAAATCCGAACTTGTTAATATCAAAGGGTTTATATAGAATAACAAATTCGTTTATAATTGCGATTTTACTATGGTTTGGCGGACTATTAAAGCTCTACAGGAGGGCCACTTAATGGATAGGATGAATAGATTTACGTGCGACCCGTTTGTCAGAAACTTGCGTAGCTTCTTGTTGCGCAAGGGGATAGACAGGCAAGGTATTGGTGCGTAGCCAATATTGAGGTGCTGCTATGAGAGCAGCATTTTACAGCTGCCCTTAAAACTGCCCTTATGCAGGGTATTAAAACAGTAAAAAATCGTTCTTTAACAGTAAAGAAACAAGAGAACTTAAGTATTTGTCATCTTTAGAGTTAAGTGCTAGATATAGGTTTTTAATGAGTTTACAAAAAGAGGGCAAATCGAATCCCGCCCTCTCCACCAGCAGCTAATCTGCACCCACCAGTTTTGTCCCTATCGAGTTTCCTCCCTATCCCCTAAGTCCTCTCTCCATCATCCTATCGATCTAGGCCCAGATGACCAGCGACAATCATTCTTACCTTCCGGCGACAATTAGAATTTCCGGATAATTTGAAACTGGAATAGACTATCTGAAA
>CAZOPG010000286.1:0-3213 GCA_964581585.1 uncultured Planctomycetaceae bacterium
AGTCCCATGGCCGCTGCAAAAAAACCGACCTCTGCCTTGGTTGCCATAACTGCTATTACAACAGTGCCTATCTGCATATTCAGGAATTGAGCCATTCTGGCAAAAAAGTATTTTATTCCATACTTGTAAATGTCAATTATGCAATCCCAACAAAGCGAAAAATCAAAGACCTTATGTTTTCTCAACAGCATATACATCATTGACACGCAGGAAAAGAATGTCCCGATAACATACGCCGCCATTGCAAATTCAGATGTTTTGTACTTAAGGCATAGAATAATAACGAATAATAATCTCAAACCATTGCTTATTATATTGCCCAATCCAAAGCTTACAGTATTACCCAATGCGGAATGAATATACCATAACGACGTAAACAACAAAAGAGATGGTACATATAAAATTGTTATCACCAAGCCACCCTTTGACATCTTGTCCATAAATTCCAAATTGGAGTGCCATAATCCGACCCCGATTATTATCGCGGCTATGGTTGAAATTAAAATAATAAAAATCACTGACGTAACTACGCTGGAAACACTATATTTTTTGGTGCCAACATAATACGCTCCTGCCATTTCCACACCAACGCTGCCAAGCAAGGCTAAAAGAGTACCCAACACCATGTAAAGTGCCAACTCTCCTCTACCCTCAGGGCCTAATAGCCATGCACAGGCGCTCGCTATGCCAAGATTGAATAAGAGAGCAACTGATCTCATACCAAAAGTTATTGTTGTGTCTTTGAATAAACCCAATGCACAGTTCCTTCAATTTACTATTTTTATAATTTTGTCTGCAGTATCTTCTCTGCTATTTGTTTTCTGGCTTCGATATAAGCCAAAGGATCCTTGCTGTAAACCCTAAAGCTTGAGGCAACCTTTTTAACTATTTGATCGGCCTCATCTTTTTTTTGCAGATTACTTAAAATCCAGAAATAATCATAATCTTCAATCGCATCTCTTAAGACCTTCAATCTCATACTCACGACCGGCCCCTCGACACCGGCATCTGTTCCAGGATACAAAAGACTGCCTTCGCCATTCCATTGATTCCAACTATGTGGTGCCCAAGTTACCGGATTGACCCAGGGATCAATGGGTTTATCTTTATTGGCCCATGCAACCGTTTGCCAATATAACAGCCCCTTCAAGTCCAGGCTCCAGCTGAACCAGACTGGTATCCGGTAATCTAATAAAGGAAAATCTATCTCCCACGAAGGTGTTTTGTCTGATTGTGTAAGAGCAGTATAAGACCATATTACGTCGCCGAGTGCCTGCCGTCTTTTAATATCAGCTAAATTACCCCGACGCCAAAGGATGACCCATCTATTAACTATTCCCTCAAGACTTGGAGCACCAGGTACGTTTGGCTTAATCGGAGTAGTAACCAGCATCTTTATCTCAGGTGCATACTGTTTCAACGCTTTGCCGTAGTAATCTATTATTTTAAATGTCTTTAAGTCAGGCTCATCAATATAGGAGAAGGGTTCACCCACCCAGGGATTCGCCGCGATAAATTCGCTATAGCTATTTAAGTGGGCCTTGAGTTGCTTGTGTAGATTCTGGTTAGTGTCATACCATGATGGAACCTTATACATCTTTGGCTTGAATTCATTACTAAATTCCCTTAGGTCCGCTATATATTTGTCGGTAAACCTTGACACGCCCGTCGCTCCACTATGGCCAGGGTATTTCAAATAGACCTGATCGATACCATGAGCATATAACGCCCGAAGATATCTAAGTTTGATCTGTTTATATTTCGCGGACTTAATTGTCATATTATGATAACCCGAAACATCTCTTAATTTTCCAAAATATGTTGTTAATTTATGTTCTTCGGGTAGGGTAAAATCCCATACAACAAGGTTTATTGGTATTGTTGCAATTACTTTGCCCATTGAAAAAACTGTTATCTGGTTAGTATAATTACCCGCAGCAACATTTTTTCCAACATTAACATCGACCCAATAAGCCTGCGAGCGAAGAGGCTTTACATTTACACCAGAGGCAAGGTATTTGGCAGAAGTAATCCTTTGGCTGGTATATGGATTCACGAACGGTATTAAAGCATCAGGATACATACCTTTGGGGCGGTTAGAATTACCTGAAGACAGCTTAATATTCACATAATGCTCACGATACAAAGTCAATTCTGGCGAAGCTTTTCCGGGTATGCCAGTAAAATGCCAACTATCAACATTGAGATATATTTGGGGTATTGGCGTATCTGTAGGATTAATTATGATTATCTGAAATGACTCATACTCATTTTTAGCACAATAAATCTCAGCCGTCTGTGTTCCATTAACATCAATATCATCCTGAAGAACTCGCTCAAGAGAGGAAATAACCGCAACAGAAACGCCAGCATCAACTACCTGTCGGCAGTTCAAACTGCTGATTAACAACATAGAAATTAAGAGTTTTCGCATTTATTTCTTAACTCTTCTGCTTTGCATATCACAATCCTCTACCATCAAGTGCATTAGTCTGTGTTTTGGTAGCGGTATTATAATCGCCAAAAGCATGTTTGCCAACATCACTATTTCCGCCTCTGCTTTTGAGAATAGTCCCATTTTTTATTTTAGATATTCCACACTCGGTACCTGTCGGCTGTACACAAAAACACATACATTTATATCGGTAATTAGTTTTTTAGATTAAACCATTCGACAAACATCTTCAATCCATCGACAATTTTGGTTTCTGGATTATATCCGAGTTGTTGAGAGGCTTTTGTTATATCCGCATATGTCTGCCTCACATCGCCGGGCTGCAAAGGCAAATGCTCTACAATCGCTTTTTTGCCAAGCGAATTTTCAATCTCTCTAATCAAATCGTCAAGTCGAACAGGTCTCGACTCGCCCAAATTATAAATTTCATAGCTGCCACATTTTCCGATAGCCGCTACAACGCCATCGATAATATCATCTATGTAAGTGAAATCCCGCATCATTGAGCCATCGCCAAACATCGGTATTGGTTTGCCAGCCGTAATAAGTTTCGCAAATTTATGTATTGCCAAATCAGGCCGCTGACGAGGGCCATAAACTGTGAAAAATCGTAAACATGACATATTAATATCATAAAGATGCGAATAGGTATAGCAAAGCAATTCACCAGCTTTTTTTGTTGCCGCGTATGGTGAGATAGGAAAATCTACATTATCTGTCTCGCTGAACGGTACTTTTTTGTTATTACCATAAACACT